>CAZETN010000094.1:0-5882 GCA_964514475.1 uncultured Bacteroides sp. | reverse complement strand
GGCTGCCTTTGCCTCGTTGCGGGCTTCCTCGATAATCTGCGACTTCATGCGGTCGGCCTCGCGTAACATCTCGGCCTGCTGGCTGCGTGCCTCGCGAATAAATTTGTCGGACTCCTGACGTGCGTTGTCAAGCTGCTCCTTTGCGTTCTGGGCATACTCGACGCCTTTGTCAATCAATGCGCCGCGCTCGTCGACCGATTTCAGGATTATGGGCCACGCGAACTTCCACAAAATCAGAAAGAGGATTGCGAAGCCGACAAACATCCAGAAGATGAGGCCGAAATCCGGGGTGAATAGTTCCATTTTGTAAGGCTTGGAAGGTGAAAGATGAACGGATAGTGCTCGTTTCGGCAATCTGCAGCGTCCCGGCATGCTGTGCCGCCGGGGCGCCGGTGTGCCGTGCTATGTCTCAGACGAAGAGGGCGAGTACGCAGACGATGACTGCGAACAGCGCCACACCTTCGACAAGGGCGGCGATGACAATCATGTTCGAGCGGATGTCGCCGGCAGACTCGGGCTGACGGGCGATGGCCTCCATGGCTGCGCCACCGATTTTACCGATACCGATACCTGCGCCGATGGCTGCGATAGCTGCGCCGATTGATGCGCCGAGACCTACGAGAGCTTCTGCTGCTAAAATTCCTAACATAGTTTTAAGTTTTAGATGTTATTTTGTTGTTGATTATTTCGGTATAATGAAATTCAGAGGGTGTTATTTTGCCGATACCGGTGTTGCCGTGGCCTTTGCCCCGGCGTGGTCGCTCTGGTTGCTGTCGTTTCCGGTCGCCTTTTTCTTTTCGTGGTGGCCGTCTTCCTGTGCGAGCGCTATGAATATAGTGGACAACATGGTGAAGACATATGCCTGGATGAAGCTTACCAGCACGTCGATGAGAAGCATGAATATCGAGAAGCCCACGCTTACCACAGTTGTGGCGCCACCGGCTACCGGGCTGACAGCGGCGAATATGAAGATAAGCAGCGTCAGTACGAGCACTATCATGTGTCCGCCCATCATGTTCGCGAACAGACGGACAGTAAGTGCTGCCGGTTTTGTGAACATGCCGAAGATTTCAATAGCCGGCATAATAGGCAGCGGAAACTTGAGCCACAGGGGAACGTCGGGCCACAGGATTTCTTTCCAGTAATGCTTTGTGGCGAAGACGTTGGTTATTACGAATGTGAGTATCGCGAGTACCAGAGTGCAGGCGATATTGCCGGTAAGGTTGGCGCCGCCGGGGAAGATCACCATCAGTCCCATCAGGTTGGCGAAGAGGATGAAGAAGAATACCGTCATCAGGTAGGGCGCGAACTTCGGCGCCTTGGCACCCAAAGTGTTCTTGATTACGCCGTCATAGATGAAGCATGTTATCAGTTCCAGAAAGCCCAGCCCCTTGCGCGGAGACTTGAGAGGATTTCGTTTGTACCAGTTTGCCAGCCACAGCATCAGGCCTGCGACAACAAAAATCGTGATGAAGATGGCCATGACGTCCTTCGTTATCGAGATGTCCCACGAAGGCTTCAACTCGTTGCCCGAGCCGTCGATTTCAACTACCTTGCCTTTGTTGGGCGAAGTCTTGTCGGCGATTTTGAACTGTTTGCCGTTGTGTGTGTAAACCTGACCGTGGTCGAGGTTGTGTGACATAAAGGCATGGAATTCGCCATCCTGTGTGCGCACCATCACGGGCAGGGGAATGCGCTTGTGGTGGTTGAAGGGCACTTCCCAACCGTATCCGTCGCCGAGGTGCTCGAAGATAATCTCCTTCGGATCAAGTGCCTTTTCGGCAGCGGGGGCCTCCTCGGCCACTGTCTCCAGTGCGTTCGAAGCCGAACTGCCGTCTGCGGTGTTACCGGCGGCGCGGGCACCCCAGCATGTCAGCAAGGCTATCGCTGCGACTGTGATTTGGCGAATTATGCGGTTCATTGTCGGTTTGCTTTCGTAACGTGTGGCACTTCAGGTTAAATCAGTATACACATACCGAAACTATATTGTTGTCGATGTCGGCGATGCCACCCTTGACGTCGAATGAGTTTTCTACGCCGTCGGCACCGCGATATGCGATTGCCCCGGGTGTCAGAGTCGATATCAGCGAGGCATGGTTTCGCAGCACGGTAAAGCGGCCCATGGCTCCAGGGAGGCTGACCATGGTCACCTCGCCTTCGTAAACGACCTCGGTTGTTGATATGATTTTGAGTGTCACGACTGTATAATCAGATTTCGTTAGCTTTTGTTTGCCGTCGGGCTTCTTTTACTTGGCTTCTTCGATAAGTTTCTTGCCTTTGGCGATTGCGTCGTCAATGGTGCCGACGTTCATGAATGCCTGTTCGGGCAGGTCGTCGACTTCGCCGTTGAGAATCATCTTGAAGCCGCGGATTGTCTCGCTCAGAGGTACCATTACGCCGGGGAGGCCGGTGAACTGTTCGGCCACATGGAAGGGCTGCGAGAAGAAACGCTGAGCGCGGCGTGCGCGGGCCACGACAAGCTTGTCGTCGTCCGAAAGCTCGTCGACGCCGAGAATGGCGATGATGTCCTGCAGCTCGTTGTACTTCTGCAGCAGCTGTTTCACAGCCTGCGCCACGTTGTAATGCTCCTCGCCGATAATGTTGGGGTCAAGAATTCGCGATGTCGACTCCAGGGGGTCGACGGCAGGATATATACCCAGTTCGGTGATTTTACGCGACAGCACTGTAGTGGCATCCAGGAAGCTGAAAGTTGTGGCCGGTGCCGGGTCGGTAAGGTCGTCGGCGGGTACGTAGATGGCCTGTACCGAGGTGATGGAACCGTTTTTGGTCGAGGTAATACGTTCCTGCAGTGCGCCCATCTCTGAAGCGAGGGTGGGCTGGTAGCCTACTGCCGACGGCATTCGGCCGAGGAGTGCCGAAACCTCTGAGCCTGCCTGGGTGAAACGGAAGATATTGTCGATAAAGAGCAGTACGTCCTTGCCGCCTGCGCCCTGGTCGCGGAACTGTTCCGCCACGGTAAGGCCTGCGAGGGCTACGCGCAGACGTGCGCCGGGCGGTTCGTTCATCTGGCCGAACACCAGTGTGGCCTGAGACTGCTTGAGCTCGTCGGGATTTACATCATCAAGGTTCCACTGGCCTTTTTCCATGCCTTCCTGGAACTTTTCGCCATAGCGCATTACGCCGCTTTCGATCATCTCACGCAGCAGGTCATTGCCTTCGCGTGTACGTTCGCCGACGCCGGTGAAAACCGAGAATCCGTCGTGGCCTTTGGCGATATTGTTGATCAGCTCCATGATGAGCACTGTCTTGCCTACACCGGCACCACCGAACAGGCCGATTTTACCGCCTTTGGAATAGGGCTCGAGCAAATCGATGACCTTGATGCCTGTCGACAGAATCTCGGTGCCGATTGTCAGCTCGTCGAACTCGGGAGCGGGCTGGTGTATGGCGCGCAGGTTGTCGCGGTTGAGGGGCGGCAGGTTGTCGATGGCCTCGCCGAGCACATTAAGCAGGCGTCCTTTGATCTGGTCGCCGGTAGGAACGGCTATAGGCTGGCCCAGCGAGCGCACTTTCATACCGCGCTGAAGGCCGTCGGTGCTTTCCATGGCCACGCAGCGGACTGTGTCCTCGCCGATATGCTGCTCTACCTCGAGTATCAGGGGCTTCTCGCCCTCGCGGTCGATTGACAGAGCGGTGTAAATGGGCGGTATAATGTTCTGCTCGCCGTCGAATGTGACGTCGACCACCGGGCCGATTACCTGCGAGATTTTGCCGATAATTTCGCTCATTTCAGTACTTTATGGAGTTGATTTTGAAATTTTCTTGTTCTTGGAGGAGGTGTTTCATCAAGTGCCGCTGCCTGTGTGTCAGATTTTCCAGCCGAATACTACAATCATGGCCATCAGAGCCAGGTTGAAGAGGCTGAAAGGCATCAGGTACTTCCATTCGAGCTTCAGCATCTGGTCGATACGCAGGCGCGGGAATGTCCATTTGAACCAGATGATTATAAAGCTGATTACAAATGCCTTGAGCAGGAACCATATTGTTCCGGGACAGAGGTCCATGATGGCGTTGAAACCGTCCCATCCGGGGATATGCAGGGGCATCCAGCCACCCAGGAAGAGCAACGAGGCGACGCCGGATACGATGAAGAGGTTAAGGTATTCGGCAAGGTAGAAGAAACCGAAGTGAATACCCGAGTATTCGGTGTGGTAGCCTGCTGTAAGCTCGCTCTCGGCTTCGGGAAGGTCGAACGGGCCGCGGTTGGTTTCGGCAGTACCTGCAATGAGGTAGATGACGAATGCTATAATCGAGCTTATATGCCCCGAGAATATGAACCACAGGCGCTCCTGTGCCATAACTATTCCGCTTATCGACATGGTGCCGGCCAGACATACCATTGTGATAACGGACAGGCCGATGGAAAGTTCATAGCTGACCATCTGCGAACCCGAGCGCAAAGCGCCGATGAGTGTAAACTTGTTGTTTGACGACCAGCCTGCCAGCAGGATGCCGAGTATGCCTATCGAAGATACTGCAATCAGGAAGAAAATACCGACGTTGAAGTCGATAACCTGCCAGCCTTCGCCCCAGGGGAGTACTGCGAATGCCATAACCGAAGCGATTACAACCAGATAGGGAGCGAGTGCGAACAGGAAACGGTCGATGTGCTGCAGGTGGATAAGCTCCTTGGTAAGCATCTTGATGGCGTCGGCCACCGACTGTATGAGACCCCAGGGACCTACGCGGTTGGGACCGAGGCGGCACTGGAACCAGGCGCAAATCTTGCGTTCGTACAGAATGTAGAACAGAGCGAGCAGTGTGTAGAGCAGCAGCAGACCTACTGCTACCAGCACGCACTCGATGGTCACGGTGAGCCAGGGGGCCAGACCGCATGTGTCAAGCAGGAAATGGTGAACCCACAGCGAGATTGTCGAGGCGTCGTTGGTGGGTATTGCGGCTAAGACGTTCATTAGTCTTTGTTATAGGTGAGTTTCGAAATGTTTGTCGTTGTTAGTGTGCGGAGAGGAAGGAGTCTTACCGGTCCATGTCCGGGATGATGTAGTCAAGCGAGCCGCCGATTGTGATGATGTCGGCGATTTTGTATCCGCGCGAAATGTGGTCGACGACACCGGCCTGGGGCAGACAGGGGGGCACCAGCTTGAGTCGGTATGGTTTGGTGGAGCCGTCGCTTTCGAGGTATACGCCGAAAGCGCCGCGGCAGCCCTCGACGAGCGTAAACCACTGGCCTACGGGCAGTTTAAGCACTTTAGGCACTTTTACGCAGTATTCACCTTCGGGAATGTTGTCAACCAGCTGTGCAAGAATTCGGGCAGACTGCTCGACTTCGGCCAGACGGCATTTGAAGCGGGCCATGGCATCGCCTTCGGTTGCTGTCACCTCGTCGAAGTCAAGTTCTCCATAGATGCTGTACGGGCGCCATTTGCGTATATCGCATGCCCATCCGCTTGCGCGTCCCGACGGGCCGGTCACGCCATAGGCTATCGCGTCCTCGCGGCTGAGGATGCCGACCTTCTCCATTCGGTTGCGGGCAATGATGTTGCCTGTGAATATTTTGTTGTATTCCTTGATGTTTGCCGGAATAACGTCAAGCAGAGCGTGTACGTCGCTGACGAAGTCGGGGGCGAGGTCCTGCATCACGCCGCCTATGCAGTCGTAGTTGAAGGTCATGCGCGCTCCGCATGTCTTCTCCATTATGTCGAGTATCTGCTCGCGGACGCGCAGGGTATAGAAGAGCATTGTAGTAGCGCCGAGGTCCATGCAGAAGGTGCCCATGAACAGCATGTGCGAGGCGATGCGGCTCAGCTCGTCCATCATTACTCGTATAACCTGGGCGCGTCGGCTGATTTCGATGCCGGCTGCCTTTTCGTAGGTCATGCACAGACCGTGGTGGTAGTTAT
>CAZETN010000093.1:0-5922 GCA_964514475.1 uncultured Bacteroides sp. | reverse complement strand
GGGCCCTCGGCTTTTCTGTGGGTAGTGCTCGGAACAATCTTCGGAGGTGCCGTTCACGACTATATGTCCGGTATGATGTCGCTGCGTCAGGGGGGCGCGTCCCTGCCCGATGTAGTCGGCGGTCAGCTCGGGAGCGGAATCAGAAAACTGCTCGGGGTCTTCGCCGTACTGCTGCTCATTCTCGTGGGAGCAGTATTCGTGTACAACCCCGCCGACCTGCTTGCCATGCTGACGCCCGAATCGCTCAGCCGCAACTTCTGGGTGGCCGTGATATTCATATACTACATGGCGGCTCCTCTGTTGCCGATTGACAGAATCATAGGTAAGATTTATCCGGTTTTCGGCTTTGCCCTGCTGTTTATGGCGGCCGGCATAATGGCGATGCTTTACGTGCATCATGCCGACGTGCCCGAACTCTGGGACCAGTTCTATAATCATAAGCCGGACCCCGAAAGCGCACCTATTTTTCCGATGATGTTCATCTCCATAGCCTGCGGGGCTATTTCAGGCTTCCATGCCACACAGTCGCCTATGATGGCACGCTGCCTTCCCGACGAGAAATACGGACAGGCAATTTTCTACGGCGCCATGGTCGCCGAGGGCATCGTGGCTCTGATATGGGCTGCGGCAGCCGTGACATTCTGCCATGGATATGACGGCCTGCAACAGACACTCGGCACATCCTCTCCCGCCGTTCTGGTCAACAATCTCAGCCGCGACTGGCTCGGTACAGTCGGGGGCATTCTGGCAATCTTCGGCGTCATCGCCGCCCCCATCACCACAGGTGACACAGCTCTGCGCAGCGCGCGTCTGATGATAGCCGACTTAATGAAGTATGACCAGAAAAAAATCGTGCGGCGCCTGCTTATCTCAGTTCCTGTTTTCGTGCTGTGCTTCACCGTCATGCTGTTACCGTACGAGGTCCTGTGGCGATACTTCGCATGGTGCAACCAGGTGCTCAGCGTCTTTACCTTATGGGCCGTAACCGTCTGGCTTGCCCGGAACCGTAAAGCCTACATCGTTACCCTGCTGCCGGCCATTTTCATGACTATGGTGACTGTCACGTACATCCTTTTCGCCCCCGAAGGCTTCGCACTTCCATATTGGCTGTCGCTCGCCGGCGCCTCCCTCGTCGCCTTCGTCTTCCTCTCGCTCTTCGCACGCACTCTTCGCACGCGTACAATCCTCACCCCCGCCGAAGATTAGAGAGATAACCGCATAAGAAAAAGAGGAGCTTTCACAAGTTCCTCCATTTCCATTCATCACATTATGCTTAATTTTAGTGCTTTCGCTCAGTGATTATTCTGCCTGGTGATGCTAATTCGGGGTGCCTGCCGTATCACCGTCATCCACAGCGGATACGGGAGCGACAAACTGTATGTGTTTTAGATAGTATGATTATTGTTCAGTCGAAATCGTAACGCCCCTCGACCACTTTCCAGTCGACGATGTTCCAGAGAGCCTCGAGAGCAGCCTGACGCCGGTTCTGATAATCGAGGTAATAGGCATGCTCCCAGACGTCAAAAGTGAGCAAAGGTTTGAGTCCGTCGGTTATAGGATTCCCGGCGTTCTTTCCCTGGGTAATGAAGAGTTTGCCTTCGGCGTCGGTCGAAAGCCATACCCATCCGCTGCCGAACAGGCCCACACCGGCGTCGACAAAAGCTTTTTTGAATTCATCGAATGAGCCGAAATCGCGGTCAATGGCCTCGCGCAGCTTTCCTTCGGGTGCTCCCCCTCCGTCAGGACTGAAAGTAAAGAAGTAGAATATGTGGTTCCAGGCCTGAGAGGCGTTGTTGAACAACGGCCCGTCGGCATGACGTATAACTTCCTCAAGTTCTTCATCCTCGAATCGTGTCCCTGCAATGAGTCTGTTGAGGTTGTCTATATAGGCTTTCTCGTGCTTACCATAGTGAAAATCGATAGTCCTCGCACTGATTGCGGGCTCGAGAGCATCATTGGCGTATGGAAGTTCGGGCTGGGTGTATGTCATTTTTGTCTTGTTTTGGGTTGTTTACAAATAATACATTCGGTCCGGTATATCATCTATCCACCTGAATAGCATTTTATGCTTAAATCGGCAGGTCGGACAACCTTTCCGTTCCGATTTTGAAATGTAAACGCCCCCACGATTTATTAGTTCAAAAATAACAATGTTAAAGTCTAATCTTAACTCTGATTAACCAATTTTGGGCAAAATCGGCCTGTAGAGCCATTTTCGGAGCATTCAGGATATAAGAAAAGACAAGACTCTGCCGCGTTTTTGAAGAGATGTCAATAACCATGACAATATAAAGGTAGATGCAAATGTGAGCGCGATGCTTTGGGCAAGGTCAAGTTCCAAGCTCTTGCCGAACATCATAATGAGTACGAGAATATACATGTGGATATAATATATCCATATGCTTTCGCGACGCATCGTCAGGTAAATATCACGCGGTCTGACCTTTAGGGTCAGCGCAAGCACAAAGAAAGCAGCACCTCCGACCGTGTCCCAGAACGGCAGACCGGAAATAAAAAGGACAATGCTCAATAAAAACATAACCGCAAGCGCCACAAATAATTTTCCCGAACCCTTTTCGGTCCATAGACTCATATAATATCCTAAAAGTATAATCTGACACCCATAAAAAATCCGTTCGGGAAACCAATGGCATATTTCCGCAAAAAACGAATCCGGATTAAACAGATTATACGAGTAAGTGATGAAGCCCGCACAATACAGAATGCGGACGATACGTCTTACGCACGGCCTGTTCACTGAATAGCTTTCGACGATAAAGAACAAGGCCATGGCATAAACGTACCATAGTGGCCACAAAAAACCGACCTCCCCGTTGTACAGAAGGCTATACACGAATGTCCTGATATCATTCCACGGATCAAAACCTGTAAAGAACTGGGCCGGCAGATATATCAGAGTCCAGAGCGCCCAGACTTTAAGAAAGCGCAATCCACGTTTCGCCATAGCCGTTTTGTCACCGGAAATTCCCGAAGTCAGGTATCCTGTGGCAATGAAGTAAAACGGTACCGCACATCGCATTATCCATTGCACGACTGACGGAATATCGTTTTTATCAGGTACGAACATTGCGGTAAAATGAATGACGACAACGGCAAAAGCCATCAGAAATTTCATGATGTCTATGCCCGGAATATCACTCTTTACCGCCTCTTGCATTATCCTATGTCTTACTTCAGCCTGGATTTCAAACAAGATTAGAACTCGACTACTGTAATTCCTGCACCTCCGAAACGCACATCCTCGTCATGATATGAAGTTACCGAGGGAACAGTGGACAGATACTGGCGGATTGCCTGACGCAGAGCACCCGTTCCGGTTCCGTGAAGTATGCGCACTCTTCCTATATTGAACTGGATGGCGTCGTCGATAAAATATGTTGCAGCCTGGATTGCTTCGTCGGCACGCATTCCCCGCACATCGATTTCGCCCTTGAAATCAAGCTGATGTCTGCGCATGGTGTCCGTGGTTCCGGCACTGACAAAGGAGGCGGCCTTCATGCCTGTTTCGGCCTTACGTATAGTGCGGGTCAGACGCTTTACAGGCACCGTGAGCTTCATAGCTCCGAAAGCCACCGTCGCCTTGGTCTTTTCAATCTCCAGCACAGTGCCCGGTTTGCCGTTGTTGTCAAGCAGGACATTATCGCCGACAGCGATTGTCTCCGTCTTGGGTTTCGGCGCAGGCTTCGGTCCGGCAGGACGCGGGGCTTTTTTAAGCAGTACCGGCGTGTTTTCGTCAGCGAGCTCCCGCGACTCCAGATCCTGACCTTCCTGAACCAGACGTCTGCGGGCCTCGGCCGTAGCCTGCTTTTCGGCCTGTGCGGTGCGGATGTCATGGATGGTGCGTTCGATGGCGGCGTTTGAGCCTCGGATGATTTCGGCTGCCTGATCGCGGGCCTCGTCAATGATTGCACGACGGTTTGCGCGCAAAGTCTCTGCATCGCTCTCATAGCGCCGGATAACCTCCTCGAGATGTTTCTCGCGCTGGCGTATCCGGTCGCGCTTGTTCTCCCAGTAACGTCGGTCGCGTGCCACATCAAGCAGATACTTGTCCAGATTTACGTAGTCGCTGCCTACGATTTCGCGTGCATCGTCTATCACATCGTCAGGCAGCCCGGTCTTACGGGCGATTTCGATAGCGAACGAGCTTCCGGCATGGCCCACGGAGAGTCTGAACATAGGCTGCATCAGGTTACGGTCGTACAACATAGAACCGTTCACCAGACCGGGAGTTTCGTCGGCGAATGTCTTCAGGTTTTGATAATGCGTGGTTATGACTCCCCATGATCCGGCGGCATTGAAGCGCGACAGAAGGGCCTGTGCGATTGCACCCCCAATCTGGGGTTCCGTACCGCTGCCGAACTCGTCGATGAGCATCAGCGAACGACATCCGCCGTGCCGCAGAAAAAAATTCATGTTGCGCAGGTGCGAGCTGTAGGTCGACAGGTCGTCCTCAATGGACTGATCGTCGCCGATGTCGGCAAGCAGAGTGTCAAAAATGCCCATATGCGAGTTTTCGTACAGGGTGGGCAGCAGTCCGCACTGCATCATATACTGTATGATGCCGACAGTTTTAAGGGTAACAGATTTTCCGCCGGCGTTTGGACCGGAAATAACCAGTATACGTTTTTCGGCAGTGAGATGGATTTCGAGAGGTACTATGGTGCGGTTGTGTCGGGCCAGCGAGGCCTCCAGCACGGGATGCCGTGCGGTGTACCATTCGATTTCCGGCATGTCGGACAGATGCGGCATACTTGCGTTCGACGCCACGGCAAAACGAGCCTTGGCACGCACGAAATCAAGGTATCCGAGTACGGCGCATGTATCGAGTAACGGATCCACAAACGGGCGTATGACGTCGGCTGTGGCGATGAGTATGCGTACTATTTCGCGCCTCTCCTCTATCTCAAGTTCACGCTGCCGGTTGTTTAGTTCCACCACCTCAGCCGGCTCGATAAAATAGGTCTTGCCCGAGGCGGACTCGTCGTGTACTATTCCGGGTATTCTGCGCTTGTTCATCGGAGCTACAGGTATCACAAGACGACCGTCGCGCATGGCCGGCGATACGTCAGGGTCGAGGATGCCGTCACGTACCGCATCGGCCACCACACGACGCATGGCCGAATTAATACGTCCTCCGATGGCGGCGAGCTGCCGTCTTATCTCGCGCAACTCGGCCGAAGCGCTGTCCTTGACTTCGCCATGGTCGGTAAGAATGCCATTGATAGCATCCGTCACCGGACGTGCGCCTTCGATACTTCCGGCTATGGCATGCAGACGCGGCAAGGAGGACTGCCCGCTGTTCTCGCTGACATGGCGGTCAAAGAAAGCACGCACGTCCACCGCGGTGCGGAGCCATGAACGCAACTGACATAACTCGGCCACATCCATAAAGGTACCCGGAACACGGATTGCCGTCAGCCAAGGTGCCGTGTCCACTACATTGTCAAGCGGCAGGGGAGGCTCCTCGGCCTGGGCACGCATCATTTCGGTGACCTCCTCGAGGAGCATGCGCACCTTACCGGCGTCGGCGCTGAAACACATCTCACGGACATGCTCACGCGCAAGCGTCGATTCGCAATGGGTTTCGACCATACCTCGTACATTATCGAAGCCTATTTTGGACTCGAAAGTGCGGGGATATATTATTGGGCTGCTATTGTCTGAATTCATACTGCAAAGTTACATAATATCGCCCGACCGACAAAGTGCTAAAAAAGCATAAAGGCCTGAACGCACGGCGCCCCGGGCTTGTTAAGACAGCAGATACATCACTTGTACGATGTGCCTAATTCACATATTATTACTTATCTATTGGGGCTTAGAACGCCTGTGTTATTATTATTGCCTACGCAGATTCTACCTGCAAGTGCAAAATTAGGCAATAAATTTGAAGAACTCAGC
>CAZETN010000092.1:0-5983 GCA_964514475.1 uncultured Bacteroides sp. | reverse complement strand
TTTATGGTGTAGGGCACGAATTTCTCGCCAAACTCGGTGCCGCTCATGTCGTAGTTTGTGGCGAGCCAGACCGATTTGGTGTCCTTGATTTTGTCGGCAAGCTGTTCGGCGCCGTTGTCGAATTCGTGGTTGCCGAGTATGCGCAAGTCGTAACCCAGAAGGTCGGCGATGCGGTTTTCGACCTCGCCTCCGTACAGGGTGAAGAACAAAGTGCCCTGCACCATGTCGCCGGCGTCAACGAGGAGGGTGTTGGGCTCGGCGGCACGTATGCTGTCAATCAGTACCTTGCGTCGCGCCACGCCGCCCAGCCCGTCGCTGCCCGGGTCAATCTGCGAGTGGGTGTCGTTGGAGTGCATGATCACAAGTTTGTTGTCCGGGGCTGCCCAGACGACAGAAACGGCTGCCAGTGCGGCGGCTGCCGTAAGTTTTATTTTGCCGGAGAAGTCAGTCATGGTAATTGTATAGAGGGGTTACAGCGTGGTCAAACGCCGATGCGAAGTTACAAAAAAAACGCATACAGCCGATGGTCCGGGGCGTTAATTTGAGTGTTAACGCACTTTAATTCAAAAAAATCGGGCGAAAAGATGTATTATTGACGGAATTCTGTTAATTTTGCACCTTGTAAACAGGCAGTATTGTGTCCGTACGTGTAGGACCGTGCCTGTCAGGCACCAATCTGGAAAAAACTTTGCAAAATGGATAAGAATACCACCAACAACGCACAGCCCAAGCAGGAAACTCTTGGCAGCCAGCCCGGAGTGGAGGCAGTAGCCGACACCGCCATCGCCGGTTTCAACAAAAGAATCATTATCTGGTCGCTTGTCGCCATCGTAGTAGTAGCCGTAGTGGCCCTGGTGATGTACTTCACCCACAGTTCCGGCACGGCCAAGGCCAACGAGGCCATCGGTGCCGCCGACATCGAGATGAACGACTCGCTGCAGTTCCAGATGTATAAGAAAATCGCCGACGACGGCAACTATGACGCCAACGAGCGCGCCAAAATCATGGTGGCCGCACGCTATTATCAGGACGGCAAATATCAGGAAGCCCTCGGCTACCTTGACAAAGCCTCGCTGAACAGCGAAATCGTCGAACCCGGTATCCAGTCGCTCAAGGGTGACTGCTATGCAAACCTCGGCAAACTCGACGATGCCCTTAAATGCTACAACAAGGGCCTGAGCGCCGCAGACAACAATCCGGCCATCGTTCCATTCCTGATGGTCAAGATAGCCAATATCTACCGCGAGCAGAAAAATTACGGCAAGGAGTACGAGGTCTATAGCGAGATACAGACCCAGTACCCGCAGTACCTGCCCGACGTGGACAAGTACATCGAGCGTGCCCGTGTAGCCGCCGGCAAGTAAAGCCGGACAGCACGATTTTGCACGCTGCGTGTGACGAATGTATCGGATGTATCGGAAAAACCGGCACATCCGATACATTCGTCACATACGGTATGACAATTCTTTAGCCCATGTCCAACATAACCGAACTTGCGACACGCCCTGTGGGCAGCCTGCTGTGGAAGTACAGCCTGCCCTCGGTAGTAGGTATGACAGTGGTGTCGGCCTACAATGTCATTGACCGTATATTCATCGGCCAGAAAGTCGGCCCCGATGCCATCGCGGGCCTGGCGATTACTTTTCCGGTGATGAACCTGAGCACCGCGTTCGGCGTACTCGTCGGCGCCGGCGCCTCGGCGCGGGTGTCGATGCTGCTCGGTGCCGGGCGCACCGACGAGGCCCAGCGAGTACTCGGAAACGCACTGGTGCTGACTCTTGCAATAGGCACGCTGTACGTTGCCGGCTTCGGGCTTTTTCTGGAGGATATCCTGCGTGCGTTCGGTGCCTCCGAGCGTACGTTGCCACCGGCCTACGCCTTTCTGAGTACCATTTTGCCGGGACTGCTGATGATGAATCTGACTTTCAGTTTCAACAACATACAGCGGTCGTCCGGTTATCCTCGGCGCGCCATGTCGGCCATGCTGATAAGCGCCGGTATAAATGTGGTGCTGGCCGCACTGTTTATCTTTGTTTTCGAATGGGGCATCCGCGGCGCCGCCTGCGCCACGCTCATAGCCTCGGGCTGCGCCTTTATCTTTGTTTTCGCGCATTTTTTCCGCAAGACCAGCACAGTACACTTCAGACGTGGCATATACCGTCCCCGGTGGAGCGTGATTTGGCCTATCATGGCAATCGGCGCGGCGCCGTTTGTGGTCAATGTCGCCGGATGTCTGGTCAATGTGATCATCAACACCAGTCTTGTGCGCTACGGCGGTGACGATGCTGTCGGCGCCGCCGGTATCTTCACCACAGTCACACAGCTGGTGGTCATGATAGTGATAGGCATCTGCCAGGGTATGCAGCCTATTGTGGGTTATAACTACGGCGCGGGCAAAACCGGCCGCTCGCTCAGGGCCTTCTGGCTGGCCGCGGGAGCCTCGACCGTATTGTGCGCGGTGGCGGCCGTCTTCGGACTTCTGCTGCCCGAGGCCGTGGCGCGCGCCTTCACCAGTTTCCCCACGCTCATCGAGGTCACGCGCGTGTGTCTGACCACTACGCTGGTCGCATTTCCGGTGGTCGGTTTCCAGATTGTCTCCACAACCTTCTTCCAGAGTATCGGCAAAGCCGGCAAGTCGTTTATGCTCGGACTCGCGCGGCAGGTCATATTTCTCATACCGCTGCTGCTGATACTGCCGCGTCTGTATCGTCTGCAGGGCATCTGGATGGCCTTTCCGCTGTCCGATACCTGCGCCACCATTGTCACAGCCGTTATGGTGTGGTGGCAGATACGTAATATGCGTGGCCATAAAGATGTTAAAAAAGGCGAATGTTGAGGCTGCCGGGCTTCGGACTGTCGGTTAATTGAGTAAAAACCGTTAAATTTGTAGCTGTTTAGCCGTAGATGGAAACCCGGGGCGCCCGCACTCCGGCAAAAGCTGCCGCAGGGGAGGCCGGACACACGTTCCGATAACAAGATTTCCGGTTTTACAGTGACAAAGAAACCGCGACATACCGTAATATGGGCCGCGGCGGTAGCGGCTCTTTTGGCCATGCTTGCCGTCGCCGTGGTCATGTCTCCGCGTCTGCGCGGACGCATGGCCGGAATCGTGCGTGGCGGCGAAGGGGTGTCTACTCTCGACGTCAAGCCCTGTCGCAGCGAGTTTCCGGTCAAGGGACTTGATCTGTCGCACCATAACGGCGACATCGACTTTGCGCGTGTCGCCGGCGACTCGGTCGACTTTGTGATTCTCAAAGCCACCGAAGGAGCCGACTACACCGACTCGTGCCTGGTACGCAACTACCAGCGGGCCACCCGCGCCGGACTGCTGACGGGATTTTACCACTTCTTCCGTTTCGACCGCGGCGGAGTGCGTCAGGGACGGCATTTCCTGAGCGTAGTGGATACCCTGGGCACCCAGATGCCGCTGGTGATAGACTTCGAACAGGCCGGAAACCCGGACGATGTGGACTACTACCGGGTGGTGGGACGTCTGCGCGACATGGCCGCTTACCTGCAGCGGCATGGCCGACGCGTGATGGTCTACTGCAATCACAAGGATTATGACCGCTACATCCGCGGCAATTTCGACGACCTTGACCTGTGGCTTGCCAGCGGGCGTCTGCCCGAGGATGATGACCGGCGCCATCTGTGGCAGCACAGCCACAACGGGCGTGTGGCCGGCATCTCGACACCGGTGGACATCAACACCTTCAACGGCAGCCGCGACGACTTTTTCGAATGGATAAACCGTCCGCAACCCCAGCCATTGCGGCGCGGCAGGCTGCAGGACAGCATCGTAAACCCACAGTTGTGCCGGACTGCCGACAGCATATCCGCTGTATCCGGCGACACCCTGCACTCCCGCACCGCCGCCCATGCCGGCTCCGGTGCATCGGAATACGGCGTCCGCAAGGTATTTCGGCGCTGAGTGACACAATATTACGCGCGCAACCGCGTTATATATAGTACGCCTGTCCCGGTCCATCCC
Source organism: uncultured Bacteroides sp. (assembly GCA_964514475.1). Classification (GTDB taxonomy): domain Bacteria; phylum Bacteroidota; class Bacteroidia; order Bacteroidales; family Muribaculaceae; genus CAG-873. The sequence goes on along the minus strand of CAZETN010000092.1, from coordinate 1,992 downwards.
CGCATCTCAGGCTACCGCTGCCGGCTTCCGCATGCCGGCCATGATTAAAAAATAACGATTTCACACGCATTCCGCGATGAAAATAAACCGCATCATCACATTCCTGGCCCTGACGGTCTGCACGCTGTGCGCGCAGGCATTCAGCCTCAGTGTCTATGCCGATTCGTCACGCCTGTCCACCGGCCGGTGGTACCGCGTAAGCGTAAGCGAGTCGGGAGTATATGCCCTGCGGCCCTCCACACTGCGCCGCATGGGTTTCAGCGATCCCTCCAAAGTGCGCGTGTTCGGTTACGGAGCGTCCCGTATCCCGGACGTGCTCAGCGCCAGCACTTATACGGACGACCTGCCTCAGGCGCCGATGACGCGCGACAGCGACGGCTCGGTGATATTCTTCGCCCAGGGGCCCGAGAGCTGGACGGCGTCCACAAGCAAATACTTTACGCGCCGCAGCAACATCTATACCAACAGCGGTTATTATTACATTACCGACTCGCAGGGCGGAGATATTGACGAAATTCCGGTCACGGCTACTCCCGGCGCACAGTCGCCCGCGACAACTTTCTGCGAGCGTGTGCATCATGAGCAGGACCAGACCAGTCCCGGCGAGGCCGGAGCCGAACTCGTCGGCGAAGACTTCCGCTTCACACCTACCCGCTCGTTCAGTTTCAGAATGCCCGGCCGAGTCCCGGACACCGATGTGTGGTTCGAGACCTCGTTCGTATGCCGTATCCTGGGCAGTACCTCGCGGCTCGTTTTCACCGCCAACGGCGTGCAGGTGCCCGCGGCATCAACCGACGTCGTGGCGATAACCGCCAACGATGTGCATGTGCACGGCACCGAAACCGTCACGCGTCACACGCTGGGTATCGCCGACGGCACTGCTGTCAGCGGCACCGACCTCGACATAACGCTTACCCACAGCCGCAGCGGCACCGTGTACGGCGCGTGGCTGAACTATATGTGTGTCAACTACACACGCAACCTTACGCTGGCCGACGACCGGAGCGGCTCGCTGCTGTTCTGTACCTCAGGCCGCTCGCTGAGCCTTGACGGTGCGGGCAGCGATACCCGCATCTGGGATGTCACATCGGGCAGTCCGGTACGGCAGGTCGACTACAGCCTCGAAGGAAGCCGTGCCGAGACGACGTCGGTATACGCCGGCGACCGGCGTTATGTGGCTTTCGGGCGTGCGGCAACACTGCCCGAGCCGAAGCTTGAGGGTGTCGTGGCAAACCAGAACCTGCACGCCCACGGTGCGGTGGACATGGTCATCATCTGTCCGGCCCAGTGGAAGGCTCAGGCCGAGCGCATAGCGCGCATGCACGCCGACGAGGGCATGAGCGTGCGCATTGTCGACCCGGAAGAAATATACAACGAATTCTCGAGCGGCTCTCCCGATGTAAGCGGTCTGCGCAAGTACCTCAAGATGGTCTATGACCGCGGCGACGCCGACACGCAGCTGCAGTACTGTCTGCTGATGGCCCGCGGTACCTGCGACAACAGGCACAATACAGCTGCCCTGGCCAAGTCGGCGCCCACTTTGCCGGCATGGTACGGAAACTCGATGCGCGAGAGTCTGAACGATTCGGACGGCTTCGGCACCGACGACTTCATCGCCATGCTCGAAGACGGCTCGGGAGCCAACAAGGGCATCGATATCCTGTCCATTGCGGTCGGCCGCATACCGTCGACATCGGCGGCTTCGGCAAAGAACTATGTCGACAAACTTCTCGAATACCACAAGGGCAAGCCCCTGAGCGGCTGGGAGAACAAGGTGATGCTGCTTGCCGATGACGAGGACGGGGGCGACCATGTGACACAGTCGGACCGTATGGAGGAGAACATGATGGCCATCCCCGGGCAGCCCATGATGGTGAACAAGGTCTATATCGACGCCTATACGAAACAGAACGGCGAATATCCCAAAGCACGCGAGGAGATGTTCCGTTATCTTGACGAGGGCACCGCGTGGTGGACGTTCGTGGGACATGC
>CAZETN010000091.1:0-5995 GCA_964514475.1 uncultured Bacteroides sp. | reverse complement strand
CAAGTCTGCGGATGACCTTGTCGGCGGGATCGCTCCAGTAAAATTCGTAGGTGTCGGGTACGAACGCCGCGATGTATTCGGCGCGGTTTCCGAATCCCATGGGCGGCAGCACAGAGTCGGCCGCGGCACTGAAGTCGGCGGCACTGAAGTCCATATTGGCGCTTACGCGTGCGGCCAGGTCATCCATGAGCCTTATATTGTTGAAAGTGACCCGTACCGGGGACTGCCGGCGCTTGTAGAGCCTGTTGGCCACGGCCCATGTCCTGTCGCCCGGAGCGATTACGTACGAACCGTAGGCGCTGCCTCCATCATTGCGGTTGCGCCATTGCCAGAGTTTATAGACCTTGCGGCCGAAGTCATCGCCTAATTCCGAAGTCAGTGTGTCAAGCACCGCCTCGGCAGTGGCGTCGGCAGGAATGTTGATGCGGCACGGGGCCACACTTTCATATTGTGTCATCGCAAGCCGAAATCCGGCAAAACCGGCTCCGGCTACAGCTATCGCAGCCAGCAGCACCACATAACGCAGGCGCCTGCGGAGAGAGGCGTGTTTGTGTTTCTTGTCAGTATTGGTATCAGGCATAACCGTACGGTGTGTTTCTTTTAACTGTGTGTTCCGTTTATTTAATGGCAAAGGGAGCAAAATAAGCCGGAATTTTGTAATTTTGCGCAATAATTGAAGCGACAGTCCGAAATAAGCCTCCCCGCACGATATTTCGGCTGCCTTTGAGTGTTTATCTAAACAAACCGAAACCCGATATGGACAACAATAACGGCATTCATACAAAAAACGACAGCGAGTTCGCACGCAACTTTGACAGCCTCCGCTACGGCGCCCCTGAGGGCGGTGAGGGCGCTCCGCAGCCGCCACGCGGAGGCAGCGACCCTGAAAAGACCAAGCGCATGCTGATGACCATCATCGCGGCCCTGATTGTCGTCATAATCGGGCTTGGCGTCTGGTTCGCCGTAAGCACTTCGGCCAAAAACGAACAGGTAGAGGCCGAACGCTAGGCTGCCGAAGCCGACGTGCTGGCTTACCAGCAGAAAATGGCCGACAACGAATTTCAGGCCCTTGAGTCCGAGTTCAACAACATTGAAAATCCCCGTCAGATTATTGCCACCGACTCAGTCAAGCTGCGCCTGACACAGAAGTACGAATCGGCGCGCCTCGAGGTCGAGAAACTTCAGCGCGAGCTGAAGGACTCGCGCAATAAAAGCGCCCGCGAAATAGCCGACCTGCGCGGACAAATCGAGACCTTGCGCAAACTGCTGCGACATTACATCGAAGAAATAGACCGCCTCAACAAGGAAAACGCCGCCCTGCGTCAGGAGAACACCGAGGTAAAGGCCCAGAACCAGCAACTCAGCAGCCAGGTGGCCGAAACCTCGCGCCAGAACCGCCAGCTTACCGAGCGTATGACGCTGGCCGAGAAACTCAATGTAACCGGCGTGGCCCTCAATCCCATCAACAGCAAGGGTAAAGTGGAGAAAAAAGTGAAGAAGGCCAAACAGTTGCTCATCACCTTTACCATACCGCAGAACAACAGCACCCCTGTCGGCGAAAAAACCATATATGCCCGCATCACCACCCCCGAAGGCCAGCTGCTCGAGGGCGGGGGAGCGTTCAGTTTCGAAGGCGCCACACTCAGTTGCTCGGCCAAAAAGACGATTGAGTACGGTGGCCAGGAAATAGGCGGCATACATATCTATTACGACGTGCGCACCGCCCTCAACCCCGGCACATATACGGTAGAACTTTTTGCCGACAACTACCGCCTCGCCTCACGTCAGTACACGCTCAAATAAGGCGCAAACCGGATATTTCAATTTCTGAATAAAGGCAATGACCGAACTCTGGACACAGATATATGACGCGCTCAACGGCACTGAGGTCACCACTGCATCCTCGGTGTACAAGCTTGTGCTGTCGTTACTGCTGGGTTCGTGCGTGGGTTTCGAGCGCAAGCGCAAGGGGCAGAACGCCGGCGTGCGTACCTTTTCGCTGATAGCGATGGGCGCATGCCTTGCCATGATTTTGTCCATATATGTGCCGCAGGAATACCTCGGTCTGAAGAACGGCGATCCCAGCCGTATCGCCGCGCAGGTAGTGTCAGGAATCGGTTTTCTCGGTGCGGGAGCCATCATACAGATGAAGGGTTCGGTACGCGGACTGACAACAGCCGCCGGAATATGGATGGTGTCGGCAATCGGCATGGCGGTCGGCGTGGGTATGTACTGGATTGCAACCGTCGCTACGGTCCTGATATTGCTGATTTTGGTGCAGCTCGAGCGATTTGAGCACCGCGTGCGCATCGGTTCCGAAATGCGTATCATACGCCTGCTGCTTTCGACAGTGGTGGACGATATCGGGCCGTATCGCAAGGTGCTCTCCGAGAACCATATACTGTTCACCAATTATTATGTCGAATACGATTACCAGCAGAACAAGACCCGACTCAACCTGGTGGTCATCATTCCGGACGACACGGACAAGATAAGGCTGTTTGCGGAGCTGCGCCGGGTTTATCCGACGGATGCCGTATCCTTGGCCACGCAGGTATCAATCTGATATGACGCATATTCGCGGCGCTACGGCCTGCACTCTTTTCTTCCCACGTTTAACATTACCTGTATGCAAATTCAGAGCCTGATTTCGGACTTGGCGTTTATTCTGCTTTTGGGAGCCGTGGTAACGGTGATATTCAAGTGGATAAAGCAGCCTGTAGTATTGGGATATATAGTAGCCGGATTTCTGGCAAGTCCTCATTTTACGCCGTTGCCGTCCGTCACTACCGAACAGAATATCGACTTCTGGGCTCAGATCGGTATCATAGTGCTGCTGTTTTCGCTTGGCCTGGAGTTCAGTTTCAAGAAACTGGCCAATTCGGGCGCCTCGGCTATGGTGACGGCACTGATAATCATATGCGGTATGATGTGCAGCGGTTTCGTGCTCGGACGGCTGATGGGCTTCAATACAATCAACGCCATGTTTCTGGGTGGCATGCTCTCTATGTCGTCCACGACAATCATACTCAAGGCTTTCAACGATCTTGGATTACGCGCCAAGCAGTTTGCCTCGCAGGTGCTCGCCGTACTCATTGTCGAGGACCTTTTTGCTGTAGTCATGATGGTGCTGCTGTCATCGATTGCCACAAGTAACGGGGTGCAGGGAGTTGAGCTGCTCTTCAGTGTGCTCAAGCTGGTGTTCTTCCTCGTGATATGGTTTCTGGTGGGTGTATACATACTGCCTACGGCGCTGACGGGATGCCGCAGGTACCTCAACGACGAGACTCTGCTGATAGTATCGATGGGGCTTTGTCTGGGTATGGCGGTGTTTTCGGTGTACTGCGGTTTCTCGCTGGCTCTCGGCGCTTTCGTCATGGGATCGATACTTGCGGGGACAAGTTCGGCCGAACGCATCGAGCATGTTGTGACTCCTGTCAAGGACCTTTTCGGAGCGGTGTTCTTCATCTCGGTGGGCATGATGGTGCAGCCCGATGTCGTGGTCATGTACTGGTGGCAGATTTTGCTGCTGTCGGTTGTGGTTATCGTGGGTATGATTGTATTCGGAACCTTCGGCATGCTTGTGACCGGCCAGAGTCTCAAGGTCGCCATCCAGTCCGGCTTCTCGCTGACCCAGATCGGCGAGTTCGCCTTTATCATCGCAACGCTGGGTATGTCGCTCGGGGTGCTTGACCCGACAATCTATCCCATTGTCGTGGCTGTCTCCGTACTCACCACCTTTACGACTCCATATTTCATAAAAATGTCGACACCGGCATATAATCTTGTCGAACGGCATCTTCCCGCACGTTTCAGAGTGCTGCTCGACCGGTACAGTAAAAACGCGACGAAGGAACAGGCGCGGTCCACAAACCTGTGGAAATCGACGCTGAGGCGCTATCTCAGCCGTATTGTCATCTATACGGTTCTGCTCATGGCGATACGGCTGCTTGCACAGCTTTATATGGAGCCGCTGATGCTTGATCTGTCGCCGGCATATGGTCGGCTGATAACGATGACAGTGACGCTGGCGTGCATGGCGCCCTTTCTGGCTGCCCTTGTGCTGCCGCTGGCGCGGACACTGTCACCGGCTACGGCCGGAGACAGGCCTAATGCGTCAATCGCCGACGTAGCGCTGTCGATAATCTGTTTCATCATAGCGATAATCACTATTGTAAATGTAATCACCAGCGCCTATTCGATGGGATGGGGCATTGCAGTGGCGCTCGGCTTGCTTCTGCTTGTGGCCCTGCTGTGCAGCCGGCGGGGGCGCCGCCAGATGGCGGATATCGAGACGCGCTTCATGAAAAATCTGAACGAACGCGACCTGCGCCGGTCGGGCCGGGACAACAATATCGTACACGACCTGCATCTGGCGTACATAACAGTGGGCAGTGGCTGCGAATTTGTCGGCGAGCGTCTGAAAAACAGTAATGTGCGCTCGCGTTTCGGTGTCAATATAGTCAGTGTGCAGCGTGGAGCGCTGACAATCAGTGTCCCGGGCGGCGAACGACGAATTTTTCCCGGTGATGTTTTAGGGGTGATCGGTACCGACGAGCAAATTGAACGCGTACTTCCGGTAATCGAAAAAGAGTATGTGCCACGCCCTGACGAGACCGCACCCCACGACTTCCGGCTTGTCAAGCTGCAGCTCAGCGACCACTCTCCGTTAATCGGAAAGACTCCCCGCAACTCGGGTCTCCGTGACAACTACGACACCCTTGTAGTAGCTGTCCAGCGTGGCGACTGTTATATTGACCAGGACCCTGACATCATTTTCGCCGCAGGTGACATCCTATGGCTTGCCGGCTCACAGTCCACCCTCGCTCCTCTTCAGTAATCACAGGCCTGCCGCAGACTCCAGGGTGTAAACTCACTACAACAGGAAAGAAAAAAGAAGGGCGGCGCCGCGAGGCGCCGCCCTTCGGAGGAATGTATGTTTCTATCAGTTTTATTATAGGGTGCGGTTGTAGAAGGCAAGGATGCGGGCGCGGAGAAGCGACTCGTAGCGGGCCTGAATTTGTTCGGACCGGGCTCGGAACCATGCGGTTTTGGTTTCGTTGAACTCGGTGGCGGTGGCGCGGCCGTAGTTGTATTTTTCCTCCATGGCGTGGAAGGCTGCTTCGGTGCTGCGCACAGCCGAGGCGCTGCTGTCGAATTTGTTGCGTGCGGCTACAGCGCGGACGTATGCCGAACTGATATCGTTGTAGAGTCGTGTGCGCACGTCGTCCGAATTGAGTTCGGCTGTCAGTTGTGCGGCCCGGGCACGACGAACCTGGTTGCGGGTACCGAAGGCATCGAAGATGGGGACATTGAGGCTGAAGCCGATACGTTTGGCGAAGTTGTCACGCATCTGGTGCCCGAAGGCCGGATTGTCAAAGCCTGAGACCGCGTACCAGTTCGAACCAAGTCCGGCCGAGAACGAAAGAGTAGGGAGATAGCCCGACTTGGCCACCCGTACGTTTGCGCGGGCGGCCTCGACGCTGCGGTCGGCGGCCCGGACACCGTGGTTATACGCAAGGGCGTTGGAATATACAGTCTGCACGGACGGGAGGATGCCGGGTTCATCGTCAAGGGGGAGCACATCGAAACTGTCGCTGTACGGCAGCTGCAGTGTCTGGGCCAGGTCGGTAAGCGACAGCCGCAGGTCGTTTTCGGCGTTTACGGCAGTAAGATTGTCGGCGGCGAGCTGAGCTTCGGCCTGCAGAACATCAAGTTCGGCGATTTTCCCGGCATCAAGCAGCTGGCGCCGTCTCTCAAGTTCGGCCTGACTCAGCTCGGCCTGGTCGCGGGCCACCGTAACGATTTCACGGTTGTAGAGCACCTGCATTGTCTGGGCCATTATGTTAAGGGTGATGTCGTCCTTGGCTGCCTCGACCTGCTCGACGGCGGCCTGCAGGTTTATATTAGCGTAATCAAGGGTGCGTATGGCCTGCAGGCCCTGAAAGAGAGGCAAATTTAGAGTTGCACCCAGCGACAGCGACTTAGTGTTGCG
>CAZETN010000090.1:0-6050 GCA_964514475.1 uncultured Bacteroides sp. | reverse complement strand
GACCCCGCCGCCATCGAGAACGAGGCCATGCGCACGGTACAGATGTTCGAACCCGTCGAGTGCGCGCTCACCTCGCCGCAGTTCAGCCACATCTTCGCCGGCGGATACGCTGCCGGATACTACAGCTACAAGTGGGCCGAAGTACTGGACGCAGACGCCTTCGCTGCCTTTGAGGAAGAGGGCATCTTCAATCCCGAGACCGCACGCCGCTTCAAGGAAAATATCCTTACCAAGGGCGGCAGCGAGGCTCCGGACGTTCTTTACCGCCGTTTCCGCGGCAAGGACGCCACTATCGACGCCCTGCTCAAACGCGACGGCATCGACAAGGTGACCATCAACGTGCCAAAAGAAAAGATGTGATACAGCACAGGTTTCACCCGAAACCTGAGTGACACAACCTTTTAGCCCTTACGGGTGTTTCTATTTCACAGTACTTTCAACAGTGAAATCATGAAACACCCGTTTTTATTTTTAGCAGCGGCCGCCCTTGGCGCCATGCTATGCCCGACCCACGCCGACGCCTGCACGCGCGTCACTTACATCGGCAACAACGGCGACGTGATAACCGGCCGCAACCTTGACTGGAAGGAGGACATACCCACAAACCTGTATGTACTGCCGCGCGGACTTGAATGTGTGAGCTACGATGTGGCCGACAGCGCCCTGACGTGGGTATCCTCATACGGATCGGTAGTTGCCGTAGGCTACGACATCGGCGTCTCGGAGGGCATGAACGAAAAAGGTCTTTGCGTAAACGTCCTTTATCTGCCCGGCACGCTTTACACATATGAAGGCGACCCGAGGGGCTACGTTATGAGTTCTTCGGTATGGGCCCAGTATGTGCTTGACAATTTCGCAACCACTTCGGAGGCGGTTCAGGACCTGTCTCTGGACAAATTCCGCATCGACGCGCCCAAGATGCCGGGTGGCGACGCCGCCACACTGCACATGGCCATCAGCGACCGCACAGGCAATTCGGCCATAATCGAGTATATCGACGGCAAAATCAGCATCCACGAGGGCAAACAGTATCAGGTGCTTACCAACGCACCGCCCCTGGACCAGCAGATTGCCATCAACGAATACTGGGAGAAAGTGGGCGGCATGAACATGCTTCCCGGCACCAACAAGCCTAGCGACCGCTTTGTACGTGCATCGTTCTACATAAAGGCCGTCCCGGTCGACGCCAGACCTGACATGGCCCTTGCCGGAGTATTCGGCGTTATCTTCAACTGCGCCGTACCCGTGGGCATCACAGTGCCCGAAAATCCCGAGATTTCATCGACCCGATGGCGCAGCGTCGCCGATCAGAAGAACATCCGCTACTACTACGGCACCACTCTCAATCCCTCCATCATGTGGGTGGACCTCGGCGAGTTTATGCTTGAACCCGGTTCGCCCGTGATGAAGCTTGACATTATCAACCAGAAAAAAGTATATGCCGGCGACGTTATCCGCGACATGAAACCCTCAAAGCGCTTCACTCCGCTATTCCGCTACAAATAAGCATTTGCTTCACACCCTCTCGCCTCTCTTGTAAATCGTAAACGATTATAACATGGACACAAGGCGCCGCGGCCGGTTTGCCGTGGCGCCTTGTGTATTACATTATATCATATATGCTCAGAACATCGGGTCCCAGCACGGCAAGAGCCGCGGTTTCTGATCGAGGAGTTTGAGAAGACGTTCAGGAACGAAGCGGCGTTCGACCACGAGGCGGAACAGATATTCGTCCATCCAGCGGTCGGTGGCGATAAGATGGCCGCGATTTGCACCGTTGCCCCAGCTGTTTTCAATGAGCCATTTTACCGGCATACCGTTGTCGTCGACATCCACACCCACAAGTGTCATGGCATGCGACGAAGCGCTGGCACCGGTAATTATACGCTGAGCCTTGTCCATGCCGAAAGTGGTGCCGAGTATGGCGCCGTAATCATAATTTTCCAGATCGAGCGTACCGTTGTCGCGATTGAGGAACTTGGCGACGTCACAGCTGAAGTACATGGCCGTCGAATCCTGAATCGAGGCCATAGCCATCTCCTTGATATCCTGCATCGGCACGTTGAGGTATGTCCAGTTCTCGCCGTCATAGACATGCCGGTCGAGGTCTATTTCGTACATTTTATAATAAGGACGTGTAGGATCGTTCATGAACATCACATAGCCACCGCGCAGGTCGTTGCCCAGCAGCTCGTTATAAAACGACTGCGGAGTATACTTCTTGCCGCGCCAGCTGAATGTCCGGGGCGGAGTGCCCATTGTTTGGCAGAGCATACGGTAGACATCGGTGAGCATCTGGTCCTTACGGGCTTCAAGCGCCGCCGGTCTGGCGCCTTTACCGGCCATGTCACGCAGTTCCAGTCCCCACTCCTTGAGTTTCTGTGCCAGCAGGTTCGAGAAAGTGCGGGTGTGCTGTGTCACGTAAGTCTCGGGCATGGCCTCCGAGGGAACCACGCCGTATTTGCCTATTATGTCGGCCACACCCGTAAACTGGCCGCCGTCGCTGAGAGCGTTATGGAAAAGCCAGTCGACCTTGCGGTCATCCATCGGTTTTTCGGAAGTATCTATGACAGTCTGCAGGAACAGATTTGCCTTCTCGAGCTGATCATAGAAGAAATTGTATCCTTGCGAGAATTCAAGATGTTTGATGTCGTGCCGGCGCATTGCCTGCGCCCGCAACACGTTCAGTCCCGTAAAAAGCCAGCAGCGGCCCGAACTTTTCTGGTCGGTGATGCCGTCGCTGGGCACACGATATTTGAACGAATCGGTAAGATTATTGCGTGCGTCGGCATTTGCAGCAAGCTGGCCTATGTCGGCGACATTGATTGCATTGTGCAGCGCACGTTCGGCAGGTGTAGGCTGATAAGCCTCCCTCATCTGACCGAGCTTCTGTTGGGTTAGCGCTCCTTCCTGAGCGTGGCCACTGCCTCCGGCGCCCGCGGTCAGCACAGTTGCCGCACATAAAATTTTCCAGTTAATCTTCATGGTCTTATCGGGTTTGATTGATTGTTGCGTATTGCAAAATTAGCTAAAAATGACGATATATTGCGGAGTATCCTGCAATAATCAAGTATAAATGCGCTAATTTTTCAAAAAAAGAATGCGGATTATTGTAGAAATACAGAATAATTTGTAATTTTGTGATTGGATAGGTGTGTTATATCCGCACCATAACTCCAAAGACATAAGTTAGTGAAGCTCTCAGCTTATTGAAATTTTGAAATAGCGTGAACTGATTTTTGGGCCTGAGTGAGGACATCCCTATACCCAAGCAACCGGCCAGCATCACAAAAAGCGCTGTTAAGACTTCGGAATTGCATAGAGCTCCCCCTGACTTACTGATGTTAAACTGATTTTTGACATATACTGCTTATAAAACACTTTACTCTCATACCAGTCGTGAAAACTCTGCGATACATACTCATGTCACTGGCAGTCAGCCTTGGCGCCGCAGCCGCTTACGCCGAACCAGCTTCGGCCGAAAGCCCGCGTGGCATCGAGGTATCGGCCCAGCCGACCGTAAAGGTTGTTCGCGGACACGTTGAAATCAGTGTTCCCGGCGAAGAATCCCGCCAGGTTCAGGTGTATGCTCTTACCGGCCAGATGGTGAAGAGCGTCGACGCCCAGCCCGGTGTCACAGTCCTTGAGCTGCCTGCCGGTTACTACATCGTAAAATGCGACCGACTGTCGCAACGCGTGATAGTGCGCTGATTTCACAGGCTCGCGCAACAATGCCGCCCCTACCCCGCACAGACTTCCGGGGCCGACGGAATGCACAGGCACTCCGCCGGTTGTGTCATGTCTGTAAGTAGCCTGTCCGGACCATTCGATGTCTCCGGTGCCTTTTTGGCTAAAGAGAGACAGGCGGCATGAATGGCTCAGGACAACCGCCTTTACTTCAGTTTGTTCTCATAATACCAATCTTCACCTATCTATAATGAAATACCTCTTACCAATCATGTCTGCCATAGCGTTATCGGTCGCTCCGGCTCTGTCAGCCACACCGGTATCGGATGCCGTCACCGAGGACGCCCGCGCGGCAACCACGACTCCCGACCGCAAATTTCTGGCTTTTCCGACTTACAACGGCAACGACCTCGGCGTAACAGTAAATGCCGGCGGCACACACTTCGCCCTGTGGAGCCCCGAGGCACAGGCCGTACGCCTGAACCTGTACGATACCGACCGCAACACGCCGGCCGTGAAGACTGTGGATATGACCCGCGGCGACAACGGCGTATGGCGTGCCACTCTGCCCGGACGCCTTTACGGCAAATTTTACACCTTCAATATCAGGCATGACGGCAAATGGCTTGCCGAGACACCGGGCGTATGGGCAAAAGCCGTAGGCACAAACGGCGAACGCGCAGCCATCATCGACTTCGACAAAACCAACCCCGATGGATGGGCTGACGACAAAGGCCCGGACACCAGGAACATCACCGACGCCATCATTTACGAGATGCACCACCGCGATTACTCGGTTCATCCGTCAAGCGGCATAGTCAACAAAGGAAAATTTCTGGCGCTTACCGAGCAGGGCACCCGAACGCCTGCAGGCAGCCCGACCGGTATCAGCCATCTGAAGGACCTCGGCATCACGCACGTGCATATCCTGCCCAGCTACGACTATAACAGTGTGGACGAGTCGCAGCTCCCGTCAAACGGTTACAACTGGGGTTACGACCCCCTCAACTACAACGCACCCGAAGGCTCATATTCCACCAATCCGGCCGACCCGTCGACACGCGTGCGCGAGATGAAACAGATGGTCAAGGCTCTGCACGATGCCGGCATAGGCGTGATAATGGACGTAGTATACAACCACACCGCGCAGAACGACGACTCCAACTTCAGCCTCACGGCTCCGGGATACTATTACCGGCACCGCGAGGACGGTACCTACAGTGACGCCTCGGGCTGCGGCAACGAGACTGCCTCGGAGCGGCAGCAGATGCGCGACTACATCGTCAACTCCGTAGTAAACTGGGCTAAGGAATACCACATAGACGGCTTCCGTTTCGACCTGATGGCCATCCACGATACGGAAACCATGAATCAGGTGGCGGCAGCCCTCAAGGAGGTGAACCCGCAGATTTTCGTCTACGGAGAAGGCTGGACGGCAGGCGACTCGCCCCTCCCCGCCAAAGACCGTGCCCTAAAGGAAAATGTATCGGCCATGACCGGAGTCGCCGTTTTTTCCGATGACATCCGCGACGCGATCAAAGGCCACTACTCCAACGCGGCCGACCGCGGCTTCGCCACCGGCAAGCCCGGCAACGAGGAGACCGTAAAAATCGGCATTGTCGGCGCCACCGCGCATCCCCAGGTGGATTACACAAAAGGCAACAACTCAAAATTCGCTTACGCCTCGGCACCCACCCAGGTCATCAACTACGTGTCGTGCCACGACGACCTCACTCTCACAGACAAGCTCGACAAGTCGATGCCAGGCAGCACTGAGGCAGAGCGTCAGCGGGCGGCGCGACTGGCGCAGACCATCGTCTTTACATCACAGGGCACACCTTTCATGTTCGCCGGCGAAGAAGTTTTCCGCGACAAGAAAGGCGTACACAATTCTTACAAATCGCCCGACTCCATCAACGCCATAGACTGGACGCTGCTCGAGACCAATGCTCCCCAGTACGAATATTACCGCCAGCTGACACGCCTGCGCCGCGCACATCCGGCCTTCCGCATGACATCGGCATCCGACGTAGCCCGCAATCTGGTATTCGACAAGGTAAAAGAGCCCAACCTCATAAGCTACAGTCTCAGAAACCATGCCAACGGCGACGAGGTAAGCGAAATAAAACTCGTATTCAACGGCGCCGGGACACCTGCCGACATCAACATCCCCAAAGGCAACTGGCGCGTCATCGCCCGCGACGGAGCCCTCAATGCCGACGGCCTCACCGATGATGAAGGCAATCCCTTGATTGTCAAGGGCGGCAAAATGACTGTAGAGCCCACTTCGGCACTCATACTCTTCCGTCAATCGCAGATTCTACCTGCAAGTGCAAAATTAGGCAATAAATTTGAAGAACTCA
>CAZETN010000089.1:0-6086 GCA_964514475.1 uncultured Bacteroides sp. | reverse complement strand
CACGTGGTGGTCGCAGATAATGAAAACGATGCCTTTGGTGCGTGCGTATTAGATTTCCGCGATAGCCTTGATGCTGCAGTCGAGGATGATGATGAGCCTGACCCCACGTTCGTCAGCCTCGTCGATGACTGATTTGGAAATTCCGTATCCGTCATCGTAACGTGTGGGGATGTAGTACTCTATCTCCGAATAAAAATTCTGGAGGTATCTGTATACCAGCGACACCGCCGTGGTACCGTCCACGTCGTAGTCACCGTATACCATGATACGCTCCTTTGACCCCATGGCTCGGTTGAGCCGCTCTACAGCCTTGTCCATGTCGGGCATCAGGAAAGGGTCGTGGAGGTCGCGCAGCGAGGGATGAAAAAACTTTTCAGCCTCAGCCACAGAGCCTATTCCGCGCTGTACCAGCAGCTCGCTTATAGGAGCCACACTGGCAAAGCGGCGGCCAAGCTCCGATTCCAGCTTTTGTTCTTCTGCAGATAGGGGTAGATAGTTCCATCTACTTGTCATTTATATCGTTTTTTATTTTTTTCAGCAGAACGGTGACCGTGTGTCACGGCACGCGGCAAGGTGTTGTCCGACAGCCTGCAATGCTTTGTCGGCCAACGGCGTAATACGGAAATTATATCAAGCCTTTGTCAATGTTGGAGGAGAGCGACGGCCGAATCCGGCCGCATTCAGGCAATTTCCGTTGCAAAGTTAATAAAAATGGCGGTATTTATGTGTCAGCCGCGGTCATTTAATAGTTAAAATCGGAGAACGGCCCGGCATCTTTTCAGTTAATTCATGTTAATGATGCAGCTTCGTTTTTTTACACCGGCATGTTTCAGCTATCTTTGCCACATAGGCATCCGGCGCCCCGATAGTTAAGAAAAAATAAAAATCGCGGTCCCCGTCAAACAGACCGTATGTCTGTAGTGTCTTAACAAAAAACGAGCAAACGGGAGTATGGGGCATTCATAATTACTTAACGCATTTCCTTACACTCCGGAAAGCCCCCGAACAGCATGTACTCCCGCCTCCACACTCCGAATATCCGACCGTGACACGGCTGTATGTCACCCGCATCAATTATGCCTGCCATCTTAAACGTCGATTTCATTTTTCATTTTCAATCCCCCTATAAAAACTGTCTATGAACTACATTCGCAGTATCGCCGCACCGGCCATCATCGCCATCGGACTCCTGGCACTGGGTCTGTGCATACGCAGCGGCATCAACAGCATCGCCGAACACAAACGCTATGTCGACGTCCGCGGTCTGGCCGAACGGACGGTAAAAGCCAATCAGGTAACCTGGCCCGTACAGTACACTGTAACCGGCGACGACCTTCCGTCGCTGTACCGACAGTGTACCGACAACAACAAAGTGGTCATGAAGTTCCTGACCTCCAACGGAATTCCCGCCGGGGAAATATCGGTAAACCCTCCTGATGTAAACGACGTAAGCTCCAATGCCTGGATGGACAGGACGCGCTTCAAATACGCCGTGACATCGACAATGACCGTCCTGACATCGCACGTCGACAAAGTTCGGGAACTGCTCAACCGTCAGGGCGAGTTGCTCGAGCAAGGTATAGCCTTTACCAATGTCAACATCACCTACGCCTATACCGACCTCAACAAAGTAAAGCCCGAAATGATTGCCGAAGCCACCAGAAACGCACGTGAGGCAGCAATTCAGTTCGCCAACGACTCTGACTCCAAACTCGGCAAGATACGCACCGCCACCCAGGGCTACTTCAGCATCGAGGACACCGACAGCTCCACCCCGTTCATGAAAAAACTGCGCGTGGTAACCAACGTCACCTACAACCTCGAGGATTGACCTGAACTTCTTAAAAAAATATAAACCGGGGTTACCCGTTTGATTAATCCCCGGAAATTCAGTAATTTTGAAAAACAAATTTAATAAGCCAACAGACCTACTGTTGTAAATCACATTAATCCCCTATACGAAACAACAATGAAGAAACTGACATTTATGCTGGCGGCCATCATCGTCGCCGCCATGACAATGGGCGTAAACGCTCAGACTACCCCCAAAAAGGATAAGGCAAAAACCAAGGCCCGCACCGAACAGGTTTGCGCCAAGGCTACCTGCAAAGACTGCAAGAACTGCAAGGAATGCGACGCAGCCTGCGCCGAGGCAAAATGCAAGGACTGCAACCACAAATGTCACAAAGACCACAAGTGCACCCGGACTCAGACCTGCGAGAAGACCACCGGCCAGTGCACCAAAACCACGGCTTGCGACAAAGCCAAGAAGTGCGACAAAGCCAAAACCTGCGACAAAGCCGACAAGTGTACCAAAGACCAGAAGTGCACCAAATAATCACGCCTGCTGAAGCAGACTGAAGTACCCCCGAAAGTACAAACATAAACCGCGCCGGAAAGCATTCGATGCCATCCGGCGCAGTTTGTATCTTGTATCCTCAGAGATTGCGCTGTTTTTACAGATCCGGCCCTCGGCGGTGTCTGAGCGGACGGCTATCAGCGCATAAGCTCCCAGAATGCAACCGCCGCGGCCGAAGCGACATTCAGCGAGTCCACTCCATGATGCATAGGTATACGGGCCACATAGTCGGTAGAGGCGATAACCGACGGTGCGAGACCGTCGCCTTCGGTACCCATGACAATTGCAAGACGAGGCTCGGCCTTAAGGACCGGGTCGTCGATTGAGACCGAATTGTCGGTCAGCGCCATAGCCACCGTTTTCATGCCATATTTCGACAATGACGACACGGGCCCGTCAAGCCATGTCCATGGTACAAGAAATATATTGCCCATTGACACGCGTACCGAGCGGCGGTTCAGCGGATCGCATGACGTAGGCGTGAGGAGTACCCCGTCTATTCCCAATGCCGCTGCCGCACGGAAGATAGCTCCGATATTCGTAGTGTCCGTTACCGAGTCGATGACAACAACACGACGGGCCGACGGACTGCATATGTCCGCTACGGCGGGCAGTGCAGGGCGCCGCATGGCACACAACACACCTCTCGTAAGCTTGTAGCCCGTCAGAGTCGACAGAACCTCGCGGCTACCGGTGTAGACCGGCATTGATGAAGGACATCGCCGTAGCAACGGTGCGGCGTCGCCAGTAAGATGCCGCGGCTCGCATAGCAGAGCCACGGGCTCGATTCCGGCATCAAGGGCCACGTTTATCACCTTGGGACTCTCGGCTATGAATACGGGGACGCCCCCGGTTTCGGATACTCCCTGCCGCAGTTGAGCCTCGGTAAGACCGGCAAACATCCGCACGCTCGGGTCGCACGCATTCTTTATTTCATGTATTTCCTGCAATATCATGTTGCAAAAATACAAAAAAACGATCAATCCCATGACCTCTGCGCCGCCGCACTTGCTGATGACACGGGTTTGTCGTAAATTTGCAAGCCGACAGGTAAGTTACAGAATTCAGCTTATAGGAATTCCGAAAAGTATTATGAGATGATTTTTTTAACTTTGCTTATAAGTCGGATGACTAAATCAATTTCTCGCATCATGGATTTTACCGGATTTTTCTCGGACCTACATTATTCCGGCCTTATTGTAGGCCTGTGCACCTTTCTGATTATCGGGCTTTTTCATCCACTGGTAATCAAAGGTTATTACTATTTCGGGCTGCGGTGCCGCATATGGTTTGCCGCGGCAGGGGTGGTCTTCGCCCTCCTGAGTATGGTTGTTCCGGGATTTATATCGCAGGTGCTGTGCGGTGTTACAGCCTTCAGTTCCTTCTGGTCCATCAAAGAGGTCTCCGAACAGCGGCAGCGCGTGCTCCGCGGCTGGTTTCCGGCTGGCCCGGGACATAAATCCGAAACGGAAGCCTGACAACGCACCTGAATTCCATCAGTCTCCGGCAAATTACCGGCCTGGATTTTATACGGATTTGGTGGGTTCGCAGAAAATTCGTACCTTTGCGACGATATGCGTAACCGCTGGCGGGACATGTGGCCCGTTGAAGTTGCGTCAATGCTAACATTTTAACCATCACAGTAAAATGGACTTAATCAAGATTGCCGAAGAGGCATTCGCCTCGGGCAAGCAGCATCCGGAATTCGGCCCCGGCGACACCATCACCGTAGCTTACCGCATCAAAGAGGGTAACAAAGAGCGTATCCAGCAGTATCGCGGTGTCGTTATCCGCATTTCGGGCGAAGGCACCAAAAAGCGCTTCACCGTGCGTAAGATGAGCGACAACATCGGCGTTGAGCGCATCTTCCCCATCGAATCGCCGTTCATTGACTCTATCACTGTCAACAAGTACGGTAAGGTTCGCCGCGCAAAACTGTACTACCTCCGCGCCCTCACCGGCAAGAAGGCCCGTATCAAGGAGCGCCGCGTAATCAAGAAGGACTAAGCGCCTTACACGCCCCTTTTCCGGCACAACCACAAAAAGAGGCCGAGTCATCGATTTTGACTCGGCCTCTTTTTGTATGTCGCTATTTCCAGTCAGTTCGAACGGAATGGAATAAGCATGAAGGGCTTGGCCGGGAGCGGAAACGGCGCCTGGGCCGTAAAAGCATTCAGCACTCCGGCAGCCGCGGGCATACTGTTGCTGCTGAAGGCGATGACATAGTAGTACGGTTCGGGCGTCTGCACTATCAGGGCACTGGGGTAACCGTTGGCAGCCAGTCGCTCGAGAACACTGTTGGCATTGAAGCGCTGCTTGAAAGAGGCCACGCAGACGTTATAACGATGAAGCGAATCTGCCGTGGCCTTCTGGTCAGGACTCACCTTGCAATTGATACGCTGCGTGGCAATGGTGTCTGTGCCGTTTGTTATCGTTCCGTGCTCTACAGCCCGACGGTGGGCACCATATACGGTCTGATCGAACGACGTGCGCGTAGAGTCGACGGCTATGGCGCGCTCATAAGCGCCGCGATAGTTTTTTTCAGTGGTCTTGCACGATACAAATGCCACGGCGACAAGCAGAATGGCAGGAATTAAACTTCTGAGTTTCATAAAATCGCAGTTTAGCAGCGAATGGGGCATATCAGTGCAGCTCGATGACTTCGAGGTTACGGGGTATGCCGTCTTCAATATCAAAACGCACAAGAGTGCGCACTTGTTGCCAGCCCTGACGTCCGGCGGCTCCCGGGTTTATGTGCAGAATGCCGAGATCCCGGTCGAACATCACCCTGAGCAGGTGACTGTGCCCGCTGACAAAGATGGTGGGCCGCTCCTTCGCAAGCAAGGTGCGCATGCCCGGGGCATAACGGCCGGGATAACCGCCGATATGCGTCATTATAATATGAGCACCCCCGGTGACAAAGTTCTGTACCTCCGGCACCATGCGGCGCACGTCGCAGTTGTCGATATTGCCGCTGACGGCACGTA
Source organism: uncultured Bacteroides sp. (assembly GCA_964514475.1). Lineage (GTDB taxonomy): Bacteria > Bacteroidota > Bacteroidia > Bacteroidales > Muribaculaceae > CAG-873. The sequence continues at coordinate 740 of CAZETN010000089.1, read as the reverse complement.
CAACCGGGAATGAGTCGACAAGGTGCCGCAGGGTCTCCACATCGCCGATATCGCCGGCATGCCATACCTCGTCGCAGCCTGCGAAATGTGCAAAGATGTGCGTATCCAGGAAACTGTGCGTATCCGAAAGCAGCCCGATCTTCATCTGAACGGAAAATAAAAAAATGCACAGGCGGCAGAAGACATTTGTGAATATGTACAGCTGCCAAAAGCAGGACTATTGGCAGCTGTACATCGTCGCCGCGTGCTACGGTTTATTTTTTTAGGCCGATTTTTTTAGCAATGGCCTTGGGAATAGCATCCTTATGAACCAGGATGCTGACGGTCTTTGCCTCAAGGTAGGGCTCGCTGACGTAAAGGTATCCGTCGTAAACCTGATTGGTATCCCACGAGTTCTTTACCTTATAGTAACGCTTGCCGTTCTGGTCGGTGGCATAGCCCACTATTTCCATTCCGTGGTCATCGGTGGTTTCCTGGCTGTCGAAGCCGCGCTGACGCGATTCCTGAGTGACAGTTTCCTCCTCGACCGGACCGTCGAATTTGTATTTGTCCTTGGCGCGCTCGCTGTCGCTGAGTTTTACCCAGCGCGAAAGTTCGGTGCCGGTCATGTCGCCCTCGCTCTTGCCTTTGGGCATCACGGCCACGCCCTTTGTCCACTGAAAACCGCCTTCGCTGACATCGGCGGCCCAGTTGATGGGGAACCCGTTTTCGACAGCATTATCGACAATGTCTTTCAGCTC
>CAZETN010000088.1:0-6222 GCA_964514475.1 uncultured Bacteroides sp. | reverse complement strand
CCTATGCTTTGAAACGGTATACATAAGACTCACTGTCAGACTGAACATACAATATCCGGGACAGGGCTGGGAAATCGGCTTGTGGCAAAAGTAAGGCAGATTGACGGGCCGGTATGTAACCATGTGTCTTCGTTTTCATGGATTGTCCGGATATCCGGGTTTTAAGGCTTGAGGTATTGAAATTTTTGAACTCTCTTACAAATATAGGGTATATTGAACGGGCGGTCAAGGAAACCGGGATAAAAATGACGAATGTGGAGTAACAAATACGCGACGCAGCGTCTGAGCGGGTTCTGACGCTGCGTCGCGTAAGGGATAGCGAAGAAAATAAAATGGAGGCGGATGAGTATAGGCGAAAGATTCAGCGGGCCAGGGAAATGTTCATCGATACTCCGTAGTTGGTGTTGGTGGTGGGATACGATGATGTGGTGACGATGGGGGTGTTCACCTGATGGTCGAAGTACATGGCCAGAGTGATGCGTCGCGACAGAATGTAGCTGGCGGTGAAGTTGATGGCGAAAGTCTTTGAACCGCTGGTGGGCTGGGTATAACCGTTATCCTCGATTCGGCGTATAAGTGCCTGGTTGTTGTCAATGGAGACATCGGCATTGAGGGTAAGGTCGTTGGATATACCTTGCTGCGAGCCTTTCATTTTCAGCACAGTGTTGAAGCCGATGATTTTATAGCCCAGACCGACCTTTATGCCGCGTTGAGAGGCCTCGACCACCTGGCCGGCGGCAGAGTTGAGCGTCAGCGTACGCTGGTCGCGGTACTCGGCGTTGACCTGAAGGTCGTTCTTGAGGGTGACGTTTACACCGAAGAGGGGGGCAAAGCGCTCGGTAATGGCTACCGACGAGATGTTGTATGGCGACGAGGGCACAGGTGCGCCTGTAAGCTCGTCAAGAGTAAAACCGGTATTTTTGCCGCCAGCCTCAACCCAGTTGAGATAAGAGGAGTAACTGCCTACCGAGTATGTACACTGGTACGCGTGCATAAGTGTGAATGTCTTGAACCACTTGCGAAGGTTGCCAAGCTGGACGAAGCCGTCGTATGTGACGCGCCAGTTCGGCAGTACGTCGCGGAACGAGGGGAACGGGTCGAGCCACTGCTTGCGGGCGTCGCGGCCCGAATATGCGGCCACGAAGGCCGGGATGAGCACGTCGCTGGAGGTGCGCGACACTGCGCCAACTTCGGGATTGAACAGCATGCCGGCGTTTTCGGTGCCGCGTATAAATCCGGCATCAGGATAGCGCAGGCCGTGATAGCGAGCCTCTATGCGGTCGCGGATTACGGGGATGTTGTCCATAAACCGTTGGAAGGCGTCGCTGTAATATCCGTCGCTGGCCTTGGCCGAGCGCAGGGCCGAGGCTAAGGCTATATGAGTTTTTGTGTATGATCCGGCATAGCTTGTCGGCATGTCCTCATACATGAACTGGACCTGGCGTGTGCGGTTGTCGGTGCGGTTCGACGTCAGCTGAATCTTAAGGCCGCGCACGGGTTCGAGCTGAAGCTCGATGTTGAGTTCGTTGGCACGTGACATCAGGGCGGGGGACGTCTGTCCGTCGTCGGTTATGAGCCATCCCCGCTTCAGGGCTTTGTCGACATAGTCGTCGCCGTTAAAGCCGAAGGCGAAGTCCAGTCCGGGAGACATCGGGCCATAGCTTTTGCTCTGGCCGAATATGTTGCCGATGGATGGCGCGAAAAGGGGCAGCGTCATCGACCGGGTGTTGCGGTAGCGTATAGACAGCGAGCGGGGTGATATGGCGAGGCGTGTGGCATACTCTCCTATTTCGCGCCATACGGATTTTTCCTCCTTGATAATCTCGAGCACTGTGAACTTGATGTTCTGGTCGCCGCGGGTCAGCACCGTCACGTTGTTGGCATCGACCACCTTGGTACGCACCGTGAAGGGTTTGCCGTCGGTTGTTTCGGCGGTGACCTTTACTTTGGTGGTGCGCAGGTTATGTCGTATGTTTACCGTAGTGTCGGGCTGCAGCTTGAAGGTACGCTCGAATTTTTTAGGCTTACGGTCGCGGGCCGCGTTACGGCGGTTATTGCCGAAGCGCTTGTTGACGTCCTTGACGAATGGTATTTTGTTCCACAGACCCTCGAAGTTAACTCGTCCGTCGGCGGTCCAGGCGGCCTGATTGGCAATGCTGTTGCCCGTCTGCATGCCGTCGACGGTGGCACCGCGGTCCCATCGGTAAGTGGCGTTGTAGTTGACCGATGCAGTCAGGAAGTCGAGTACCGGAATGCGCGAGAAGGGAGCTTTGTAGGCGCCGGTGAATGTCTGGTTGTAGTTCCAGGGCGTACCCATGGACAGGATGGAATCCCATACTTTTTCCTTCCACTCGCGGTATTCATCGGGGAAAAGTTTCTTGTTGACGGCGCCTACGGGTTCGTCGATTCGTGCCGAGGTATTCGAGTTGAAGGTGAGAGACAGTGACTTCAGGATGTTCCATGTCACCGACAGCTGGCGGTCCCACAGAAAGTTCTTCGACACCGATACGGGGAGCTGGAAGTTGACGTCAGTCTCGGAGCGCGTCTGCTGTTCGAAGTAGTAGCGGCTCATGTTGGTGTTGAAAGTGATGTTGTTGGGCAGCCACTGTATCTCCCAGTCGTGTATGAACTTGAGGTTCTTGTTTTTGCTCTTCATGAACGCGAAGGGTTTGAAGGGCTTTATGTAGGGCGAATATGTGTATTGGAACGAGCCGCGGTAGTCGTTGGTGTTTTCGTATTCGGTGGTGGGGTCCTGCTTGTTGGTTTTGCTGAACGAGAAATTGAACAGGAAGTTGGCGGGGTCCCAGGGCATGGGGTTCTTGCTCTGTACGTCGAATTTGAGACCGGACAGAGAGAAGTTTTGCACGGTAGTACGCTCGATGGCATAGCCCGAAATCGAATCGCGCTCATGCTTGTCCTTGCATTCGGCAAGGGCGTCTTTGAGCAGTACGTCCTGATCGAGTGGATTGTACTTGGGAGACGTCTTTTCGCGTGAGTAAGAGTAATATACCGGAGCGGTGAGTTTTGCCTTCTGAGGTACCAGCTTGCCAAGGTCGGCCTGGACGGCTACGTTATACTGTTCGTAGTCGTCAAGGCGTCTTTCGTTGAGGCTCTGGTCAACGCCGCCGAAACCTGCGGTCTCCCTGTGCAGTCCCATGTTGACAGTGGCGAAGTCGCTCATGTTCAGGGTGGCGTTGGCCTTGGCGGCCCAGCCGCCTTCCTCGTTGAAGTCGGTAACCTTCAGTTCGTTGACCCATACGATGCCGTCCTTGGTGTTGGGCGAGTTGTTGCGGATGCCCACCAGCAGCACGCGCACGTCGCTTAGCGACGGATTGCCGATGACAGCCATCGAGTTTCGCTCGTTTTCGGGGTCGCGGCCGCGATAGACGGTGCCGTAGCCAACACCGTCCTGCTCGTTGCGTTTGGCCTCGTTGCGTTCGCGTTTGAGGTCGACCAGACTCTGCAGGCTGAAGTTGAAGTAGTTGCTGGTTGGCCATACTGTGGCGCGGTCGTTTGACGAACCGTTGCTGTACGAGCCTGCCGGGGTGAGTTCGAGGGACACCTCGTACTCGTAGTAATTGCTCTTGACGTCCGAACCCATGCGGATGAAAGCCGACAGCTGACCCGACTGCAGGTTTGTGCGGTCGTTGATCAGGCGCTCGGCATGTACCCACATCTGCATGCGCTTGTAATTGCGCAGGTCGAGCTGAGTGTTGCGGTATACGCCGCGCGCGTCGCCTGCCGCAAGGTCGGTGACCTTCATCGACATCGACTGCTCGTTAAGTTGCGTAATCTGGCTTTGGCCGGGGTCGGAAATACGGGTAACGCCGGGAGGAAGCACATAGTTTACGGGCTCGCGCTTGGCGTTTTCCTCGATGTTGACCACGGAGATGTCAAGGTTTCCCTCGGCGGGTGCATCGCCGCGGTTGTTTAGGTTAAAGTCGTAGCTGCGCCATTCGCCGCGTACAAGTTCCAGTGTGGCGAAACGCAGGTGGACCGGTTTCTTGAAGCCGGTCAGGAATATGCGTGCGAAGCGTATGGTGGAGAAGTCGGTTATGTTGCCGACAATCTTCTCGAAGTCGCTCAGAGGAATCTTGAACTGGAACCACTCGGTCTGCTGGTCGTTGCCGTCGACGGTGGGTACGAATGACGTCTGCTTGTCGGTGATGTAGTTGCTGCCGACCTTGAGGTCTTCGGGACGTATCGAGATTTTGTACTGGTAGTAACGCTCGTACTCGTTGAGGGTGTTGTCCTGGTTGATGTCCTCGACATCGGGGGTGGAACGCGAGGTCTGATACAGAGGGTCTGATGCGTCTTCGGGCGACAGCGAGTTACCCTCAACTCCGTTGTAACGCTTGTAGCGGTCGAGTACGCCCACTCGCTGCTCGTCATAGTCGTATCCGCGGTAAAAGTGGTAGTTGTCGCCCGCGGGGTCGTTGAGCGGTGAGAAGGGGTCGGACTGCATTTTGTCAAGAGTCGTGGGGTCAAGGCGCAGCTGGAGTTTTGCCAGATAGTCGCGGTAGCTGGGGAACTCGAACTCGTCGCTGTTGGGTAGTCCGTCCAGACCCACATCCTGAGCGAGTCGGGCACCGGCATTGTTGTCGAACGAATAAGTGAGGGAATTCTGCGACGATACGCGACCCCAGACTGTTTCTTTCAGGTACTGGTCGTTCCCGTCGGCTGGAATGCCGTTTTCGTAGCTCTTAAGACCGTCCTTGAGGATATCTTCGGACACTTCGCCAAGGTTTATGTACATGTCGCCGCCCTCGGGATTTGGGTTCTCGGGGTCAAGGAAGGGATTCAGCAGCCAGAACTGTATGTATTCGATGTTCGACTGCTCAAAATTGGTGTTGTCAAGACGGCGCATTATGCCACCCCAGCGCTTTTCGGGGTTCTGCAGGCTGCCGTCCGAACCGATATTGTCTGCGTCGAGATTGTATGGACCGCGTTCAGTGGGATAGTACGAAAGGTTCAGCGTCTGCACTATGGAACTTTCGCCGTACTTGATGTCGCGTTCGGGGAAAATCTCGCGCATCTTTACCTCGCGTACGTAGGGGTTGGACATCTGCTTGACATCGGCCTTGAGATAGCCCGGCACCAGTGATGAGTTGCGGTCGGTGAACATGCGGTCGATGAAGTACCAGTTGAGCAGGGCGCGATTTTTACCGTAGTCGACGTTATTTGACAGCGCGGCCTCGGGAAACAGCGCATCGGGTGACGGGTCGTATGGCGTGGGAGCGAGGAACCACGAGTAGGGCGAGCGCAGGTCGATGCCGGTCTGCGTAGACTCAAAGTCGTCGACGTAGGAGGAACCTTTGTTTGAACCGCTTTTCTGCTTGTGTGGCAGCAGTTTGGCGACTTCGGCCGTGAGGCTGAACCGCGACGGTGACATTGAACTGAAAGTAGGTATTTTGTTCAGCAGTCCGGTAAGCCACATGAATTCGGTGTTCCAGCTCAGATTGGCGCCGATCATGGTGTTGTTGACAACTTCATCGCCGATATTCACCTTTTCGGTAAGTGATTTTTCGCCGAAATGAAGCACGGTGGCGCCTACATTCAGGTTCTTGCTGAATTCGTATTGCAGGTCGACGCCGAGCAGAGTCTTGCGTTGCATCGAGAACAGCGACTGGTTCTCGAGTGTGACGCTGATGTTCTGCCCGGCGTCGATGATGCTTTGGTTTGTGATGGTGACTATGCCCATGGCATAGTCGACGGTGTAATCGGAGTTTTCGGTAAGGGTGACGCCGCCGGCGGTCACCACAACCGATCCGCGTGGCACGTTCATGGCGTTGAGGCGTATCTGCGAGCCCGACGACGCCATATATTCGCCCTCGAGTATAAATTTGTTTTTGTCGGCGAACTGGCGCGCCACGACAAGAGTGGAGTCGTAAAGCTGTTCGTAGACATATTGTTCGGCCAGGGCGTCGTTGTTGATGACCTTGCGCAGATGTCGTCCGAAAGGTTCGGCAACGGGGAAAATCACTTCACCCTGGGACGGAATGATGGTGTATCCGTCTCTAAAGTCGAAAAATCCGCCCGAATTACTCTCCTGGTTTGAGTCGAGGCGGTCGAGGTTCATCACCTGCAGCAGCGACTTGTCCGAAATCGACGGTACAGGCAGGTAATTGATGGCCGTGCCGGAAGTGTCGCTGCGGGATTTGATGTTGCGCTTGAATTTGGACTGCTGGATCTGATAACCGCCCAGCGAGTAGACGTTTTTCA
>CAZETN010000087.1:5086-6224 GCA_964514475.1 uncultured Bacteroides sp. | reverse complement strand
AAAGCTCTCTATTAAAAATCCTACCGCAGCACGTCTGCGGCGCGCGCCGTCAACATGCTGCATATACAATCAACCATTATCACAACAACATCTGAATTTCCGCAATGAAAAAGGCAACGAAACGTAACCCCTGGGCATGGATTCCCACATTGTACTTCGCGCAGGGTATACCGTTTATCTTCATCAATATGGTAACGATGGTGCTCTTTACCCAGTTGGGCATGAGCGAGACCGATGCCGCACTGTATACAGGCTGGCTCTATCTGCCCTGGGTAATCAAACCGTTCTGGGGACCCATCGTCGACATCTTCAAGACAAAACGCTGGTGGACAATCACCATGCAGCTGTGTGTCGCCATCGGCCTGGGCGCGATAGCGTTCACCCTGCCTATCAATAGCGACGCCGCCATTCAGGAGGCTATCAGCAGCCAGCAGTATGTGGGCACATCCGCATTCATGGTATGTCTGTTCTTTTATTTCATCACCGCTTTCTGCTCGGCGACTCACGACATTGCCTCGGACGGTTTTTATATGATAGCCCTCGACACCAACCAGCAGAGTATGTTCGTGGGCATACGTTCAACTTTCTACCGTTGCGCCAATGTATTCGGTCAGGGCGGTCTGGTGATGATTGCCGGCACACTGGCTCAGAGCGGCATGGGCAAAGCTACAGGCTGGCAACTGACAGTAGGTGCATGCTCGGTGTTCTTCTTCGTGGTGTTCCTGTGGCACGCGTTTATTCTGCCGTACCCGGCTGCCGATAAGCCTGTCGGCGGCGAGACCGGCAAAAAGGGTGTCGGCGACATTATGCGTGAGTTTGTCGGCTCGTTCGGCACTTTCTTCAAAAAGAAATATGTTGTCCTGGCCATGCTGTTCATGCTGCTCTACCGTCTTCCCGAGGCTCAGGTTGTCAAACTGTGTCAGCCTTTCCTGCTTGCCGCACGCGATCAGGGCGGTCTGGGCATGACACAGGTGCAGGTAGGATTCGCATACGGCACGCTTGCCATCATAGGTCTGACTGTCGGCGGCATCATCGGCGGTATATGTGCCGCTCAGGGAGGTCTGCGCAAGTGGATATGGGCCATGGCGCTGGCCACATCGCTTAACTGTGTCGCCTACATCATTCTGTCGCAAGTTCT
>CAZETN010000087.1:0-5076 GCA_964514475.1 uncultured Bacteroides sp. | reverse complement strand
GTCGCCCGTGCACACCGACTCTTCGACTATGTCACGCATGCTTATCACCTGGAGCTGAATCTTTGTCGAGCAGTTCGGCTACGGTTTCGGCTTCACGGCTTTCATGCTGTTCATGATGTACTTTGCTGAGGGTCCGTACAAAACATCGCACTATGCCATCTGCACCGCCTTTATGGCGCTCGGCATGATGCTTCCCGGTATGGCTGCCGGCTGGATTAAGGAGACTCTGCTCGGTAACTCATATTCGGCCTTCTTTATCTGGGTACTGTGCTGCAATATGGCAACATGGCTTGTGACTGCTCTCGTACGTCCTCACATCAATCCCGAATACGGAGCCAAGTCCAAGAAAGAATCCAAGGCATAAGTTACATGGCCTGAATTCACTATATTAAAAATAAGCAAGAATGAAAGAAATATTGATATTCGCCCTTTCAGCCGCTGTCGCTCTTTGTGCAGGCGCCGCCCGGGTCAAACCCGGCGTAGAGGTGCTCCGCGACCATGGGTTCGAGGGGCTGAAAGGCAAGCGGGTCGGACTCATCACCAATCCAACCGGTGTCGACAACAAGCTCAAGAGCACTATCGACATACTGCATGACGCCGAGGGCGTCGAACTTGTCGGCCTGTATGCTCCCGAGCACGGCGTGCGCGGCGACGTCCATGCCGGCGACCATGTCGACAACTTTGTCGATCCCGCAACAGGTGTAACCGTGTATTCGATTTACGGCAAGAACCGCAAGCCCACCCCCGAAATGCTGAAGGACGTGGACGTGCTCGTCTATGATATTCAGGACATAGGCTGTCGTTCGTTCACATTTATCTCGACAATGGGGCTGGCGATGGAGGCCTGCGCCGAACTCGGCAAGGAGTTTATGGTACTTGACCGTCCAAATCCCGTCGGCGGAAATAAGGTGGAAGGAAACCTCACCGAAGATGATTGTGTGTCGTTTGTCAGCCAGTTTCCCATTCCTTACCTTTACGGCCTGACTCCCGGCGAACTTGCCAACTACATCAATGATGAAGGTCTGCTTCCCGACGGCAAGAAGGTGAAACTCACTGTCGTACCCATGGAGGGCTGGACCCGCGACATGGAATTCCGGGAGACAGGTATGCCTTGGGTACTGCCGTCGCCCCATATCCCCAATCCCGAGACTGCAGTTCTCTATCCCGTCAGCGGCATCCTCGGCGAACTCGGATATATGTCGATCGGCGTAGGCTATACCGAACCATTCAAACTTTTCTGTGCCGAGTGGATCGATGCAGAAAAGCTGTCGCAGCGCATGAACGCCCTTGAGCTTCCGGGCATTATGTTCCGCCCCATTCACATCAAGCCATTCTACAGCGTGGGACAGGGCAAGAACCTGCAGGGTGTCGAGGTTTATGTCACCGACAAAGAGGCAGCTCCGCTTTCGCTGACACAGTTCTATGTGATGCAGGAGCTGGCCGACATGTATCCCGATAAGGCGGTGTTCAAGGAAGGCAACGCCGATCCGGGTCGTTTCAACATGTTCGATAAGGTATCCGGCAGCAAACAGATACGCGAGCGCTTCAGCAAAAATCACAAGGTAGCCGACATCAGTGAGTACTGGAACAAAGACGCCGCTGCCTTCAAGGACCGCAGCGCAAAATATCATCTGTACAAATAACCGATACGTGAATTTCAAAAATCAGTTTTATTTGAGCAAGTTACGATGCTGATGCTGATGTAATTTTGAGGTCTCATGAACGCCTTTCGTGTTTTAGTCCGGCCGTTCGACGCACCGAACTTCTTCGCTCAGCCCACATGAGCATCATATAGATAAAACTTTCGGAATTCATATAAGCCGATTATTCAACTTACTTAATATGTAAGGAATTCAAAAGCAATCTGTGAAAACCGGGTGACGGGGCTTTAGTTGTCATTTCCTGTCATTCTCATTCTTTAGGTTCACTCCCGTCACCCGGCCTTCATTTCTTATTCTCATTGTCCAATTATAGACAAACTCAACTCATTGTGAATTATCAGGCTTTCGAGAAACAAGTTTCTAAGATTATACCGGCCGAGCGTCGCTATAGCGATGCCCTGCGGCGTTTCTGCTGGGGTACCGACGCAGGCTTTTACCGCCTGACGCCGCGGATGGTTGTGCGGGCCAAGGATACGGGCGAAGTATCGCGCCTGCTGGCCGAGGCAAACGCCAATGGTGTAGCCGTAACTTTCCGTGCCGCCGGTACGAGTCTGTCGGGACAGTCAGTGTCCGATTCGGTATTGCTTGTGGCAGGCAAAAACTGGGAAAATTACGAGATTAGCGAAAACGGCAATGTCATCACCGTTGAACCCGGTATCATCGGCGCGCGCGTAAGCGAGCTGCTGGAGCCCTATGGCCGGTTCTTCACTCCCGATCCCGCGTCCAAGAAATCGGCGATGGTGGGAGGTATTGTCATCAACAACGCATCGGGCATGAACTGCGGTACTCATGCCAACTCGGACCGCATGCTCCTTTCGATGGGCATCGTGCTTGCCGACGGCACCGCCATAGACACCGGTGACGAGTCCTCGCGACAGGCTTTCAGACAAAGTCACCCGGGTGTGATTGCCGAAATCGAAAAAATCCGCGACGACATACGCGCCGACAAGGACCTTGCCGAGCGCATACGATATAAGTATTCAATCAAGAATGTGACCGGACTCAACCTGCGTCCTTTCGTCATGTTCGATGATCCCTTCGACATCCTCGCGCACTGCATGGTAGGCTCGGAAGGCACACTCGGCTTCATGTACAAAGCCACTTTCAGTACAGCTCCTGTCATGCCTTTTAAGGCCAGCTGTATGCTGTATTTCAGTGATATGGCCGAAGCCTGTCGGTGTGTTGTGGCGCTCAAGAAGCAGGGTCTGGCCGACAGTGCCGAAATGCTTGACAAAAAGTCGCTGGCATCGGTCAACGATACTACAGGCAAAGACCTGACGGCATTGCTCCTCGACACCAAGGCTCCCACACACGATAAGCTGAAGGAGAACATGCAGGCCATCATCTCGCTGGCCCGCGGATTTAAGCTGTTCAATCCCGAAGTAGAGTTTACCGAGGACCCGGCGATATACAATGCCTGGTGGGCAATACGCTCGGGCATTTTCCCTGCAGTGGGCGGTACGCGGCCTTTGGGTACGACGGTAATAATCGAAGACGTCGCTTTCCACATAGATGACCTGCCCGAGGCAACGGCCGACCTGGCGCGTCTGCTTGTGGACTGCGGTTATGATGATGCCTGTATCTACGGTCATGCATTCGAAGGCAACTATCACTTTGTCATTGCTCAGAGCTTCGATTCGGAGACTGAACTTGAGCGCTACAAGCGCATGATGAAAGAAGTCGAACGTCTTGTAATCGACAAATACGACGGCTCGCTGAAGGCCGAACACGGTACGGGCCGTAATATGGCGCCTTTTGTCCGTAAGGAGTGGGGCGACAAGGCCTACGGCATGATGAAACGTCTCAAGGCAGTCCTCGACCCCAACAATATACTCAATCCGGGTGTGATTTTCAATGATGACCCGGAATGCTATGTCAAGCATCTCAAGGAGATGCCCCTTACCAACGACCATGTCGACCGCTGCATCGAATGCGGCTTTTGCGAGGTCAACTGCGTGTCGTGCGGATTCAGTCTCAGTGCCCGTCAGCGTATTGCCGCCTGTCGCGAAATAGAGCGGCTGCGCCGTACTGGCGAAAATCCCGCACTCCTGCGTGAACTTGAGGCTGATCTTTACCGCCTTGGAACCGATACATGCGCCGGCGACGGGCTGTGCTCGACATCGTGCCCGATGAAAATCAATACCGCCGACCTTGTACATGACCTGCGCGCCGAGCGAATTCCTGCCGGCAGCACCGGTTATAAGGTCGGGAAGTGGGCGGCCGACAATCTCGGTACCGTGACATCAGTGCTGAGGCCCGTGCTTACGGCCGCAGACCTGGCACATGCCGTGATGGGCGATGTGGCCGTAAATTCCGTAGGCCGCACGCTGCATAGGGCCGGAGTGCCCCTGTGGACAGCTTCGCTTCCCGGTTCCGCACCTCGAAAAAAGCCCTCGCAGCAGTGTGCAGAGCGTAAAGTGGTCTATTTCCCCTCGTGCATAAACCAGACAATGGGAGCCTCGCGCGAAAAGGGTGGAAAGCCTGCCGCACTCATCAATGAAATAACGCGCCTGTGCAACAAGGCCGGATATGAAGTCATATTTCCTGAGAACATGCGTAAGCTGTGCTGCGGGATGATATGGGAGAGCAAAGGCATGCCCGACATCGCTGACGCAAAGACCGCCGAACTTGAAGCCGCTCTGCTCCGTGCCAGCGAAAACGGCCGGTGGCCCGTGCTGTGTGACCAGAGTCCCTGCCTGCACCGCATGAGGGCACATATCAAGAGCCTGAAACTCTATGAGCCGGCCGAGTTCATCGCCGAGTTTCTGGTGCCGCATCTCGAGTTTCACCCTATTGACGAGCCGGTTGCCGTGCATGTAACCTGCTCGACCCGTCACATGGGTCTGGCCGACACCATCATCGGCCTGGCACGCATGTGCTCGCGCAAGGTTATCGTGCCCAGCGAAGTCGGATGCTGCGGATTTGCCGGCGACAAGGGCTTCATGATACCCGAACTCAACCAGTGGGGGTTACGCAAACTCAGACCGCAGCTCGAAAAGGCTGAGGTGCATCGCGGATTCTCAAACTCGCGTACCTGCGAAATCGGACTCACCACCAATTCCGGCATCCCGTACAAATCCATCGCTTACCTTGTCAACGAGGTAACGGAGCCTGCAAAATAAGTATCCTGTAAATATAACCTAAATGACAACAAGTACAAAAACCCGGCCCAAGCGCCTGCTTGCCCTCGATATCCTGCGTGGCATCACCATCGCCGGCATGATACTGGTCAACAATCCCGGTTCGTGGGGACACATCTATACCCCCCTCGAGCACGCGTCATGGCACGGTCTCACGCCTACCGACCTGGTATTCCCGTTTTTCATGTTCATAATGGGAGTGAGCACCTACTTCTCGCTGCGCAAATTCAATTTCCGTTTCACGTCCGACTGTGTGCGCAAGATTATCGTGCGTA
>CAZETN010000086.1:0-6246 GCA_964514475.1 uncultured Bacteroides sp. | reverse complement strand
CCATTGACGGCAGTGTGGGCAGATACATGTCTGTCACGAACGGGCCGAATGCCGAAAGCATTCCAAGAAAAACAATAAGAAAAACAAAGTATTTGCGGCTGAAAGCGATAGGGTTGGTCATTTTCGAAAAAATTTATGCAAAGATAGTCATATTTTATGTTATCGCGAAGTCACTGTGGGATGTTGAAAACGGTAGCCCACATCACTGCCGGCTACCGCCATCCAAGATAATAAAGCCTTATTTATTGTTTGACTTCGGAGTTTTCTTATGTGTAAGGTGTCTGATCCAGATGTAATATCCGGTGAGCGGAAGGCTTGCGCCAAGCAATGCTGAGAGAAGCCACAGAATGCGAGTCAGCAGCCCACCCAGACTTCCGGTGTGTATCGAATAAATCCATCCGCGCAGCTTGTCTGCCTCGACCGTATCGGAGTACGGCGTTACGAGAGAGACCTCGCCGGTGCGGCGGTTGAAAGTGTAGCGGTCCGCGGCGCGGCCGTTGCCTGTGGTGCCGAGGGTTACCGAAGCGGTTTCGGGACCGATGGTTATTTTAGGCGCATCCGGGTTCAGGGCCTTGACCTCGTCGTAGACCTGCTGCCAGCGGCCGAATTCGGAGTGACGGTGTCCTTCGCCGTTGTGTCCGTGCCTGCGGCCTTCGCCATGTTCGCCCCGGGCACCTCGGCGTCCTTCGCCATGTTCCGAAGATCCTTTCGCTTCAGCGACAGCAAAGTTGCGAGGCGTATGCTCGACACCGCAGACAGCATAGAATGCCGTGCGGTACCATCCGAATGACCAGGTAAGACCGGTCAGTGCCATGGCGAGTACAAAGATAAGCGCGTACATGCCCCCGGCGACATGGAGGCTTTTCCAGAACCCTGGCCAGCCGCCCGAGAAGGATATAGACAGGCTGCGTGCGAATTTCTTACGTGCGCGTGGCAGCCATATTATTACGCCGCTGACAAGCGCGATGACAAATATCAGGGTGGAGATGCCAACAAGCAACTTGCCCGTCTTTACTCCGTCGCCGTGAGGATTGGCATTGTCCAGCAGCCAGCGGTGCAGCTTGAACATAGTGCCGAAAAAACCGAGACGCTCATATTTTCCGGTAACAAGGCCGGTATACTGATCCACGAATACCGAAGCCCGCCGCGGCTTTGAAAGGTTGACCTGATAAGTGCGGTTGCTGTCATCGAAAATCGTGACTCCGGTGATTGAGACGCTGTCGGGCAGAGAGGCTCTGACCGTCTCCATCAGCTCGCCCACCGGAAGGGGACTGCCGTTGGCCTCGGACACATAATATACGTCGCTCCGGACAGCACGTGTGATTTCCGGCTCGAATATCAGCATCGCGCCCGAGAAACAGATAAGGGTGATGATGATGCCGAAAGGCACCGACAGCCACAGATGTATCTTGCGGAAGAATTTTATCATTTCAGTGTTGTTTTGGTGTCCGATTATTCAATAGGAGACATAAATCCGAAGCCGGTTATATCCGTCGCTTCGATTACAACGCCTTTCGTTGCCTGAGCGTTCGCGGTGTTGATGCGGTAGATAGCGGGGTATTCGTCCTGGACATTTACCGGAATGTATACGTAGCCGTCTTTTGCATATACGGTTTTACCTATCGAAGTCACGTTTTCGGGCAGCCCGGTGACATATGTCAGTTTCTTGGAAGGTGCATCAAAAATAGCGAGTTCGGTGCCGGCAGGATTCTTTTCGGTCAGCGAACGGTCGTACATAACCATCAGGAAACGGCTTCCGCCGGCAGGCCAGCAACGCATGAACGAACGGTTCTTGCCCGGCGTCTGCGCCTCGATGTCGCAATAATAGTCGTCGAACGATGTTTTTCCGGCAGGGATGCGGCATACCCCTGCGGGGAGTGTCGTACGCTGGCCTTTGTCTGTCATTGTCTTCGAATAGCTTGACGAGAACACATAGATGTCACCGTTTTCAGCGGCCCATACGGTCTGATAGTACTGCGAGCGGTATCGTCCGCACGGCGAGCTGATTTTGTCAGTTTTGGCAAGCACGGGTTCAAGCATCTTAGAGTTGTCGTATATGGCAACCCAGCATTCGTCGGGGTACTGCGTTCCGACAAGCTCACCTTTCTTATAGGCTCCGGCACCGGTACCACCGGCTTCGGTATGCACGAGATGCTCGAAACCAGGGCGGATCCAGCGTCCGTCCTCGTATGCCGCTCCATATTGGCTCAGGCCCATGGGTACTACTCCGCAGTAAAGGCGCGAGCCGCTCTGTTCGGCACCGGCAAGGGTCACATACTCGCCGTTTCCAAGAAAGTTCTCCATGCTGTAAAGCCCCGTCGAAGTATCGTTTGATGTGGATGTCTCGTTGATGACGTTGAGATAGGTTATCAGCAGAGTCATGGGCTTATAGCCCTGTGCGTCGGCGAATTGCGCCGGCCCCTCGCCGGTGGACATGGTGATGATGTCGTTGTTGTAAGTACCGTACGACGAGAAGCGGCTGATGCGATATACTGTGTTCCGCGCCTGCATCTGGCCGTCTTTGCCGAGGATATAGCTGCGTGTGGTGCCGGCATTACCCTGGTTGTAAGTGAGGGCGTACAGATAGTCTTTATAGAAGACCCATTGTGTGGCACCGTCATTTACCAGACCGTTCCTGAGCGTAGTCAGCGAGCCTTCGTCGAGGCTGGAGCCGGTAAGCAGTACATTCGTGGTGGCGTTCGAGCCTTGCACCGAGGTGGCGAAAACGAATTTGCCATTGCTGTCGCCCGTCTCTTTGCCGGGTCCCGGTTCGTCATTGTCCGAGCATCCGGTAAGGGCGACCGCCGGAATTGCGGCGGCCATCAGGGCACGCCGGAGGGAGTTGATTTTTGTCATTATGTTTATTGTTAAGTCAGTTACCGAAATAAACACGCACTTTGCCGTAGAAGGCTCGTCCGGCCTTTTGCAGGCTGAAGTTGTCGTAGAGGCGTGCGTTTGTGAAGTTGCGGCATTCGAACGAAATATTGTAGCGACCGTTGTGTATGCCGTATGAGAAAGTTAGGTTGTGGGCAAACTGGTCGGGCACGATGTAGTCGCTGTTGTCTGATCCAATGTTTGCCGTATAATAGCTGAATTTATGGGTATACTGGTTGTCATAGGTGACTGTGAGTACGTTGCTCTTGCGGCCCAGACCGTGCCAGTAGAAGTTGATGTCCGAGTCGGCGAACATATATGGCAGGTTGGGCATGCGCTCCTTATATGACAGGTTGGGCGCTGTACTTCCCTGGGCAGTGCGCATGTTGTCGCGTACATTCATGCGTGTGAAATTGCCGCCCAGGCTTAGCCATTGCGCGAAACTGTAGCGTGCCGTCAGACTGAAGCCCTTGGTGCCAACTTTGCCGTAATTGACATAGGTTGCCGCCGATTTTCCGCCGCTAAGGGCAAGGATATTCCTTTGAATGTAATCCCGGGTGTCACGGTATATGAATCCGGCCTCGGCATAAATTACGTTGTTTCCGAAAGTGGCGTTATAGCTCAGGTTCAGATTTACATTGTGGCTCGCTTCAGGCTTCAGCGAAATGTCGCCGACCTCAAGGTCTTCGTCGCCGAACATCTCCTCGATTGTGGGCAGGCGATAAGCTTTTTCGTACGAGGCCTTGAGCTGAAATCCGAGCGGCATGAACCAGGTGGCCGCCGCTCCGTATCCGAAACAGTCGACCGACCGCGAGGTGTACTGGTACACATCCTGTGCCGGCGATGTCGCCATCGGTCCGGATACATGCTGATGGTAATGCTTGCCGAATACCGAAAAGCTAATCCGGTTGCCCGGAGTGTAACGGTACGATGCACCGGTTATGTTTTTGCTTGTCACTTTGGAAAACTCGTCGCGGGACGGAGGGGTGGTGAGCATGTCTTCGTTGTTGCGTTTGAAGGCATTGAACACATCGTTTACGGTAAAGACGTGTTTTTCGCCAAGGCGGTAGCTGGCGGTGAAGGCTGCCGACCAGTTGTCGCTTAAGGCCTTAGACAGCTGGTATGACTGCTCGCCCGGTGAATTCAGCCTGTCCGTCTCTCCGCGCCAGTTGTATTTTACCGAGGCTGTATCCACATTGGTGGTGCTGTTGCGGTTGTAGTTGGCGTTGAGGGAGACATCGAGTCCTTGGGTGAGCATGTTGCGTTTTCCGTATTCAATTGACGGCATGAGAGTAAAGCCGTGACGGTGTTTCAGACCATATACGATTTCCTGACGCACGCCGGTCTGTATCTCCTTATACATGTGCGAGTAGTTGAAACCGACCAGCAGTCTGTCTGCCCATGGTTTGTTGACAAATCCGGCCTTGGCGATTACCGCCTCGTTGTGGTAAGTGTCGTTGAAGCGTTTCACATGTTCGGGTTTCCTGCGGTTGATTGCGCCGGTCTGAAAATCCTCGACGGGCGAATCCACCCAGTAGTCGTTGTCCGAATAATTCTGAAAAGCGTTTATCTCGTACTTGAAACCGTTTTTCAGTGTCTGGCCGAAATTCAGGTAAGACTTGTGAGTGTTGAACGAGCCGTACGAGTACGATGCGTCTACGAACCAGCGGCGCTGTCGGCGGGGGGTGACTATGTTTATTACGCCGCCTATGGCGTCAGCGCCGAATCCGACAGGCACTACGCCGCGATAGACTTCGATACGGTCGGCGAAATTGACCGGTATGTTGTTGAGGCCGAACGAACTTCCGACGCCTTCCTGCGGGACACCGTCGATAAACACCTTGACGTGTTTTCCGCTGAAGCCGTCCATGGTTACGGCCATATCGGAGCCCACGCCACCGCTTTCGCGGATTTTCATGCCCGGAGCCTTGGCCAGAGCCTCGCTAAGGGTGCGTGTGGTGTTGACAAGCTCACGGGTATTGACGGCTGTGGCGTTGTATGCCGAATTTTTGACTTTGCTGAGTTGGTCGCCTACCACGATAACCTCGGCAAGCTGTGTCACGGGTTTCAATTTTACATTGAGTTTCGTGCGTTGGCCGGCTGTCAGTGTAACGGGCAGTTCACAATTCTCAAATCCGGTGCAGGAAAAAATTATTGAGTAATTGCCTGCCGGAGCGCTCAGATGGTAGAGCCCTTTCTCATTCGTGTAACAGGTCTGGGTGGTGCCCTTTAGCAGAACGGTGGCGTAATCGATGGCTTCTCCGTCCTGCGACAGTACTTTGCCTGAAATCATGCCGTTATCCTTGCGCGCGGCTGAGCATAACGATGCGGCCAGAAATATAATTGAAAAAGTTAAGTGTCTTATGCTGGATGGCTTCATCTTACCTTGTCTTTGACTGTTTAACCGGATATCCGCTCGGGTATCTATGGCCCTATGTCATGTCCGTAAATAAATCAGATACGGACACGCATATTTATAAGGCGGGTAATCATAGCCGGACTTATTGCAATCCGTACTGCAAAGTTCGTGATTGTCTCACTCACCCAAAATACCTAAATATCGGTATTATATCGACTGTCGGCTGTAAGTCAGCGACTTGGATAATATTGCGACCGGGCATAAATGGCGTACGCACGCAATGTGGTGGCGAACTGCGCGCCGGTTTCGATGCGCAATCGGTGGATTTGTATCGAAGTGGGCGATGTGATACTTACTTTTTGTGACCGGGCAGCAGTTTTTCGTGCGCATACTGCAGAGGCACAAAAAGTACGGGTACAACAAAGAGAAGCGCAAGAGTGCCAGCAAGCAGACCTCCTACAGTACCCGTGCCTACCGATATGTTGCCGTTGGCGCCTATGCCGGATGCGAACATCAGGGGGAGCATGCCGAATACCATCGTCGCCGATGTCATGACAATGGGACGGAAACGGGCCTTTGCCGCCGATATGGCCGCACATGTCAGGGTCATTCCCACCTTGCGTCGTGCAACTGCGTACTCAGTGAGCAGAATGGCGGTCTTGGCCAGCAGACCTATAAGCATAATCAGGCCTATCTGCATGTAGATATTGTTCTCGAGCCCCCACCACTGCGCGAACAAAAAGCAGCCGGCAAGTCCGAACGGCACGGCGGCGATTACGGCAAACGGAATAGTGAGGCTCTCGTACAAGGCACATAATATGAGGTATATGAACGCAAGACAGATACTGAAGACAAGCACAGTGGTATTGCCCGACGACGACTCTTCGCGTGACATGCCTCCGAATTCATAACCGAAGCCTGTAGGCAGACATTTGGCCGCGGTCGCCTTTATTGCCTCATAGGTATAGGCGGTTGATGCGCCCAAGCGAAAGATAATCGCTACTTTTGTAGCA
>CAZETN010000085.1:0-6247 GCA_964514475.1 uncultured Bacteroides sp. | reverse complement strand
ACGCGCTGAGCAACAGCACACGATTCGGCATTTTCAACGAAGTACAGCTTCAGATAGGGGGCGGACAGTCGAAACTCGAAAAAGGTCAGGGCATCGATTTCACCGGAACATTTGAGGAAAATTTCAATCTCAATGTAGGTCTGGCCCCAGGCATGATAATGTTTCTCAACAATTACTCTGCCATCGAGGTAAACGTCGGAGTGCTCGGCTTCGACTACCACCATACCACAGCCACTACCGACCGCATACACGTTGCCCACCGCAACTCGAAGGCGGCGAATTTCCGCATAAACCTGTTCAGCATCACTTTCGGCTGCACTTTTTACATCTGACACTGCCATGACAGCATCACTACACATACATTTCAGGCGGTGGCTGCTCGGAACTGCGGTGGCCGCGATGACACTCGCCACGGCCGCGGAGGGCAACGCCGCCACAGGTTCAGGAGCGGACAGCACGCGCGCGGCCATCGAAAAGCCCATCAGACTTAACGTGGTAATGCGCAAGGATTCGGCATCGGCACGACGTCGGAAGATTGCCGACGAAAAAGTGCTGCTTGGCCCTGACACCGCCTCGATAATCCTGCCCGAAAAAAACTTCGGCCGCTACGACCGCGGGCTGTACAACTATCTGTTCGTGCCCAAGGGGCGCTGGGCGTTCGGACTAAGCGCCAACTACGGCGAGTTCAACAGCGACAACATCCAGCTGATGGATATCATCAGTGACTTCAACTTCAAGGGCAAGATATATTCAATACATCCCACCGTGGCATATTTCATCCGCCACAACCAGTCGGTAGGCCTCAAGCTCACATACTCGCGCGGAGACGCCAATCTGGGCAACCTCTCTGTCGACATCGACGACGACCTTAATTTCAGCCTCGAGGATGTGTCGTACGTAAACGAGACGTACGCTCTGGGCACATTTTACCGCAATTATGTCGGCCTTGGGCGTGACCGCCGGTTCGGACTGTTCAACGAGGTCGACCTGATGTTCCAGACAGGCGCGTCGCGTTTCAAGCGCAAAATCGGAGCCGAACCGCGCGACACGCGCACCGACATCACGCAGGCGTCGCTTAACTTCAGCCCCGGTGTGTGCGTCTTCATACAGGAGAATGCGGCGTTTAACGTCTCCTTCGGCGTATTCGGTCTTAAATGGAGACACGAGTCACAGACCACCAACGGCGAAGACAACGGATCCAGATTTACCTCCGGCGCCAACTTCCGTTTCAACATCTTCAACATCAATTTCGGCCTTATGGTCGTTATCTGACCATGTACATGAATTTGCGAAAATACACTTATCTGATCATAACCTTGCTGGCGATTGCGGTTTCGGGTTGCCTTACCGACAATATCCCCTACCCGCACATCCAGGCCAACTTTACCGAGATAGCGGCAGAGGGGCAGGAACGTGCCGCCTCGATTGACTCGATAAACCGTGTGGTCACCTTCTACCTGCCCGAGGGCGTGGACATCCAGGCTGTCGAGATATCCAGTTTCAGCCTTACTCCGGACGCCTATCTGACTACCGACGACCTGGCGCGTCCGGTCGACCTGAGCAGCCCGCTGCAGGTCACCCTTCACCTTTACTACGACTATGTATGGACCCTTACAGCGATACAGGACATTACGCGTGAGTTCAGCGTGGACGGACAGATAGGCGCCAGCGTCATTGACGAGCCGGCACACCGCGTTGTCGCCACCGTCAGCGACCGTCAGGACCTCAGCAAAATCAAAGTTCTCACCTGCAAACTTGGAGCAGCCGGCTCCACACTTACCCCAGATATAGCCGGCAAGACCGTCGACTTCACGCGGCCGGTCGAAGTCACCGTGAGCCAGTGGGGCCGCAGCGAGACATGGACCATCTATATCGACACCACCGAATCGCTGGTGTCGACCAGCCGCGTCGACGCCTGGACCTCGGTAGCGTGGGTTTACGGCAACACCGAAGCCTCTCGCCCATACGGAGTCGAATACAGACTGAAGGGAGACGACGAATGGCTCAGCGCCCCCGAGGCATGGCTGAGCCGCAACGGAGGCACCTTCAGCGCTCGCCTGATACACCTGACGCCAAATACCGAATACGAGGCTCGAGCCGTTTCGGGCGACGATGCCGGCGAAGCAATTACCTTCACTACCGGCATGGCGGTGCAGCCGCCCAACATGGACTTTGACTCATGGTGGCTCGACGGCAAGATATGGTGCCCGTGGGCACAGAACGGCACTCCCTACTGGGGAACCGGCAACAAGGGCGCCACCACACTTGGACCGTCCAACACAACACCTACCGAGGATACGCCCACGGGGCGCGGCTATGCGGCCCAGCTGCTGACCAAGTTCGTCGGCATCGGCGCCATGGGCAAACTTGCTGCTGGAAACATATTCACCGGTGACTTCGTCGCTGTAGACGGCACCAACGGCATCCTGAGCTTCGGACGCCCCTTCACCGAACGTCCCACCAGACTCAAGGGATACATGAAGTACAAGACAGCACCGATTTCGTCGGTAGCCGACGGTTTCCGCGACCTCGAGGGCCGGCCGGACACGTGCATAATATGGTGCGCGCTGATTGACCAGCCTGAACCATACGAAATCCGCACACGCCCATCGAACCGGCACCTGTTCGACTCAGACGGGCCTACGGTCGTGGCCTACGGAAAAGTCGAATACGGATATGACATAGACGCATATATTCCTTTCGAGTTCGAACTCGACTACCGCTCTACCGACCGCGTGCCCAAGTATATAATAATCACCGCTCCGGCCTCGAAATACGGCGACTACTTCGTAGGCGGCAACGGCGCGACACTGTGGCTGGACGATTTTGTCCTCGAATACGACTACTGACGGCTGGCGCCACACAACATCACACAGACTATCAACATCAAACTATAAAGAAATATGAACAGATATGACCTTCGCGGTGTATCAGCCTCAAAGGAGGATGTGCACAATGCTATCAAAAACATCGATAAAGGATTATACCCCAAGGCTTTCTGCAAAATCATACCCGACATCTTAGGCGGTGACCCCGAATACTGCAACATCATGCACGCCGACGGTGCCGGCACAAAGTCATCGCTGGCCTACATGTACTGGCGCGAGACCGGCGACCTCAGCGTATGGCGTGGAATCGCCCAGGACGCCCTGATAATGAACATCGACGACCTGCTGTGTGTGGGCGCCACAGACAATATACTTGTATCAAGCACCATCGGACGTAACAAAAAACTTGTTCCCGGCGAGGTAATCTCCGCCATCATAAACGGCACCGACGAACTGCTGGCACAGCTCCGCGACATGGGCGTAGGGGTATACGCCACAGGCGGCGAGACAGCCGATGTAGGCGACCTGGTGCGCACCATCATCGTCGACTCAACCGTCACATGCCGCATGCGCCGCACCGATGTGGTCGACAACGCCAATATAGCAGCCGGCGACGTGATAGTCGGACTCGCATCGTACGGACAGGCGGCATACGAGGCCGAATACAATGGCGGCATGGGCAGTAACGGCCTCACCAGCGCCCGCCATGATGTCTTTGCCAAGGTATACGCGCAGAAGTATCCCGAGAGCTATGACTCGGCGGTACCGACCGAGCTTGTCTACTCGGGCACACAGCTCCTTGAAAACAGCGTGGACGGCGCTCCCGTCAACGCAGGCAAGCTGGTACTGTCGCCGACACGCACATACGCCCCGGTCATCAAGGCCATCCTCAACGAAATGCGTCCCCGCATCCACGGTATGGTGCATTGCTCGGGCGGCGCCCAGACAAAAGTGCTGCACTTTGTCGACAACAAGCACGTCATCAAGGACAACCTGTTCCCCACCCCTCCGCTGTTCGCACTTATCGCGCGTGAGTCCGGTACCGACTGGGCCGAGATGTACAAGGTGTTCAACATGGGCCACCGAATGGAGATATATGTCAGCCCCGGGGACGCCGCCCGTATCATCGCCATCAGCGAGTCGTTCGGCATCCCGGCACGCATCATCGGCCGCGTTGAGGACAATCCTCAGGGCAACCGCCTCACCATCAGCGGTGAGTACGGCACCTTCGAGTATTAATCGGCCCGGACACGATGACCGACAAGCATATCGCAGCAACCATTATGTTTCTTGCAGCCGCGGCAGTGTCCTGCGGCGGCAAGGGCGGCAGCACGGGTGGCGGCGAAGAGCATCCGCTACCCGACACCCTGCATGTCGTCACCCTGTATTCGCCGACGAGCTATTTCAGCTATCGCGAGGAGGAGATGGGCTATGACTATACGCTGATTTCGGGATGGTGCCGCGAAAAAGGCATGGTGCTTGATCTGAAAGTAGCGCCGCGGCTCGAGACAGCGGTACAATGGCTCGACTCGGGGCTTGTGGATATGGTGGCATACGAAGTCCCGGTAACAGGAGACTACCGCCAGCGCGTGGTTCCGTGCGGACCTACCTCCGTGACGACACAGGTGCTGGTGCAGCCACGCTCCGAGGGAGCGATTACTGATGTCACCCAGCTTGTCGGCCGCACTGTGTACGTTGTCAAAGACAGCAAATATCAGCAGCGGCTCGAAAATCTGAACGCCGAACTTGGCGGCGGCATCGACATCCGCACCATCGACCGCGATACTCTGATTACAGAGGACGTACTCGAAATGGTGGCTTCCGGACAGATACCTCTCACCGTAGTGGACAGCGATGTAGCACATCTCAACAAGACATATTACCCCGGACTTGACATCACGCTGTCGCTGAGTTTCGGACAAAAATCGTCATGGGGTGTGGCCCCGGGCAACGAATGGCTTGCCGACTCTGTAAACGCATGGTTCGGTACAACCAGCTCCCGGCGTCTTACCGACGAAGTCTACAAGCGTTATTTCGAGGAGAGCAAGGCTGTTCCCCAGGCCAAATTCGCTGTGGATTTCAGCAATGGCCGTATCTCGCAGTACGATGAGCTCTTCCGTCGTTACGCTTCCGAAATCGGATGGGACTGGCGGCTGCTTGCCTCGCTGGGTTATGTCGAAAGCCGTTTCGACAACTCGGTCGTCTCATGGGCCGGTGCCAAAGGCATAATGCAGATTATGCCGGGCACCGCGCGGGCCCTCGGTTTCAGTCAGGCCTCACTCACCGACCCGGAATCGTCGGTGAAAATGGCCGTAAAGCTGCTCAAGTCCATGGACAGACTGCTGAAACCCCATGTCTCCGACCCGGCACAACGGCGTCTGTTCATACTGGCCGCCTACAACTCGGGAGGCGCGCACATCCTCGATGCCATAGCGCTGGCAAAAAAATACGGCAACGACCCCCAGCGTTGGTACGGCGCCGTCGAACAGTCACTGTTGCTTAAAGCCGACCCGGCATACTACAACGACCCCGTAGTCAAGTACGGATATTTCCGCGGCAGGCAGACAGTTCAGTTTGTACGCGAAATCGAGGACTTCTACAACAAGGCACGCAAAAATATCAAGGAATAATAGCTTTTCCTATAATCCTTCTTAGGCTTCAAGCGTTAAGAATTATACATTCACCACATTTACCCCCTCATTATTCATCCTTATGAAAAAGTCGTACATAGCAGTCGCCCTCATCCTGGCGCTTGGATGCACCACTCTGACATCGTGCATAGGCTCATTCAGTCTTACAAACCGTCTTCTGGCCTGGAACAAAACCATCGGTAACAAATTTGTCAACGAGCTCGTGTTCGTGGCCTTCTGGATATTGCCCGTATACGAGATTTCGGGACTTGCCGACATCCTCGTAATCAACAGCATCGAATTCTGGAGCGGCTCCAACCCCATGGCCTGCGGCACCACCAAAATCCAGGGCAAGGACGGCAAGGAATACCTTGTTGACTGCGCCGGCAAGGGCTACACCATCACCGGTGACGACGGCAGCAGCGTACGTCTCGACTTCAACGCCGACACCCGCGAATGGTCGACCGTTATCGACGGCCATCCTGTAGTATTCCTGGCCTGGGAAGACGATAACCACGTGCGCGTTCCGGGATACGACGGCAACATGCACAGCTACAGCCTGGACGAACAGGGGCTTTACGCCTACCGCCACTATGCCGCCACTGCCGGCGCAAACTACGCCATGAAGTAAAAAAACGGTACCGACAGGCCCGGAAACGGAGATTTTGCCCTGTCTCCGTTTCCGGGCCGCGTCGTCTTCTATGATTTCACTGACAAAAATTCTAAATCAAGTTTATGCGCCTTCTATCCGACATTATCGTAATGCTTGCTGTAACCGGGGGCACCGCG
>CAZETN010000084.1:0-6295 GCA_964514475.1 uncultured Bacteroides sp. | reverse complement strand
GTTGCCCGTACCTATAATTTGAAACATTTAGAGGCGATATGCAATCAATCGAACACACAAATCGATGCGGCAAATTTATAAAAAATATTTAACCGCACAAACAAAAAGCAAGTTTATTTCAAAAAAAATCTAAAAAAAATTACTGCAGCCGCCTTTCCTCTCCCATGGGAAAGCCACGTTTCAGTCAACGCGCACAAGCCTGAAATACTCGGCGGTGTATTGCTCGGCCGGATCGGCCTGTCGGGCCACCCCGTCGTCCATGCTGTCGGACAGCGGCATGAGGCGTATGTACAGAAGCCAGCAGTCCACTTCAATGCCGGGAAAACGGGTCTGCACCAGGCTGCGGTAGTTGCGCACCTGCTCCATGTATTCGGCAGCGCGTTTTTCGGGCACTCTGCCAAGCGGGCCCTGCACCGTCTTATAGTCCACGATTGTGGCGCCGACCGGATTTCCGTCCGGTCCATATCGCATTATCAGACGGTCAAGGCGAAAGTTGTCGTCGTCGCCGTCCACAGCCTCGTCCTGCCGCAGCGACTGGGCCCCTTCGGCAATGACAGCCTGCCTGACGGTACTGCGGAAAACCGTCACGGACGGTTCGGTACGCCCGTCAGTGTCCGCACTGTCGTCAAACCAGTCGCGCAACCGGTCGCGTATCGGCGCCATCTCCACACTGTCCTCAAGGACACCGAAGCCGAAAAGGGCGCGCAGGGCCAGCAGGTCGGGATGTTCGACCGTAAACCGTCCCGTCAGCGGGTCGCGGCGCAGCGGATAATAGCGCTTCTCGCCGTAACGCACGGCCGCCTCTACGGAGTGGCGGTCAAAACATCTGATACGTTCGAGCATACGGTGCAGACGCAGCCCGCGGGCCGTAAAATCCTTGTGTCCCGGATTGTCGGTACGCTCGTCGGCACTGTCGGCCGACTCGTCAAGAAATCCCAGAACGGTGTTTATCGATGTGACATTGCGGTCGACGTCCGGATTTGAGTCGTAGCTGTCCAGCGACATCACATAGGGGTCCGGCGCCGGGACTATACCCAGCTGCCTGCCGTCGCGCGCACGCTGCAGCGCCTCGCACTTTCCGGGACTCAGATGGTCGGAGGGTACAATCGCGGGTCTGGGATGTCCGTCAGCATCGGCGAGGGTGCTGACACTGAAGTCGGCATAGCCGTCCCACGCCACACTGGCGGTGCCGTCGCCGTCGGCGGTGCGCCCGAAAGCGTCGCGACAGGCAAACAGGGCCCGGGTTATGTCCTTCATCAGGTTCAGAGTGGCCGGCTTTCCGTTTTTGCCCTTGAGGCGGTCATCGAATATGGCGGCCGCAGCGGGATCGCCGGCCGCATACATGCCGCGGTAGGTGCTGCCGGTATCGGGGTCCGAGGCTGTATCGAAGTACACTATAAGTTCGTTACGCGCGCGTGTGAAGGCCACGTATGTCTTGTTGAGATTGTCCAGCACCTGCTCGTTCAGATTGGCGACATAAAGGCCGCGGAACGGCAGCCCGGGCGATGCGCAGTCCCTGCCCAGCCTGAGCAGGAAGCAGGGAGGGAATAAGGCCGGGTCAAGAAATGACATCCGTGCCAGCGTGGCGCTGTTGTCAAGAAACCATCTGTCCGACTCGACCCATATGGTCTCGGCCTTCTGTGTCTTTGTCAGCGACCAGTTTGCAAACGGCACATGCACACATGGGAATTCCAGACCCTTGGACTTGTGTATGGTCATTACCGAGACCGAGTCGCCCGACATCGCCGGCAGCGATTTGCGACACCCCGTGCTGTCCCACCATTTAAGAAAGCCCTGTATATTGTGGCCGTAACGCGAGGCATAGTCGGTGAGCAAATCCTGAAAGCCAATCAGAAAAGGAGTTTCGCGGCGCAAGGCATCGCTGACGCCGGTCGTGCCGCATCCGATGCAGAAGTATATTATGCGCTCCACCAGCGTAGCCATATTCGAGGCGTTTCCGCCAAGGATGTCGGCCATGAGCTTTTCGGGATCGGCGTCCGCAGCCAGACTGTTCCCGGCGACTACGGCATCGGCTATATCGGGGAAGGCGCGTGCGAAAGCCGCGCGCACCACGTCGCCGCCTACTTCGAGCGGTGTGTCGCTGTCGCCGCCGGCCACGGCCAGACGCTGCATCAGTATGCGGGCATGGCTCATGAACACGCTTACACCGCTGTCGGCGCTTCCGTCACCGCCTGACGCTATCAGACGCATAATCTCCACGACGAAATTCACCATAGGCGAGCGGCTGATGGTAAGCGCCTCCTCGCTCGTGACGGGAATGCCGGCGTCGATGAGCGCCACGGCACAGTCGGCACACTGCGAATTGAGATTGGTGAGCACGGCAATCTGCCCCCAGTCAAAGCCGGCATCGTGCTGACGGCGTATCTCGGAGACGAGCGACCTGATCTGCACACGTTTTTTGTCGCTTTCACCACCGGCTCCGGACTGTTCGAGCGCGTTCACGTCCACCACGCGCACGTAGCCGTACTCGCAGGGGGAGCCTTTTTTCCGAGGCTTGAAAGCCTGGGCAACCTTATCGTAGGCGTCTACGCTGCAGGCGTCGCCGGCCGAGTTAATATAGAGCGGACGTCCCGGTGCGGCGATATATCCGAACAGAACGTTGTTGAAGTTGACCACGACATCCGAACTGCGGTAGTTGCGGTTCTCGGCCGGGATATCGCCGCGGCTGGCAATCTCGACGGGGCTTGCGGCATACTGGTTTTCGACGCGCGACTGCAGCAGGCTGCTGTCCGCCTTACGGAAACGGTAAATCGACTGCTTGACATCGCCGATTATAAGGCTGTCATTGGGGTCTCCGTAGTCCAGCAGGGGTTTGAGGCTCTCCCACTGCATGGTCGAAGTATCCTGAAACTCGTCGATAAGGAAGTGCTTGAGGTTAAGGGCCTCGTTCTCGAACACAAACGGCACCACCGACGGAGGACGGTGGCGTGCCGCGGTATCCGCCGGACTGCCGAAGCGTTTGCGCAGCATCTCCAGCTTGCGCACCGGGTCGGTGTCCGAGTCATCGTCGGTATCTTCCGGTGGCGCCGGATATGTCAGCTCTCGTATCAGCGAATACAGACGGCTGTTGGAGTCCTCGAGGAGCAGAATGCTGCCGTCGCGGGTATATGCACGCTGATAATGCCTCAACACATTTATAAAATTAAGCATGTCAAGCTGCGCGCGCAATATCCGTGCGGTTTTCAGCGAGGCTATGCGGTCGCGTATCCCGCACATGGCATCGTGCCATGCGACGAGCACGGCGGCGCCGTCCGATTTTTTCGCGAGCATAGCGGCGCCGGCCTTGTTGCCGATGGCTGTCGCCCACACCGAGGAGTCGTCAGCACAGCAGTTATGCAGCGTCTTTCCCGAAAAAGCGTTTTCCAGAGCCTCGGCCCCGGTGGCGTCGGCCAGCGCGTCAAGCAGTCTGAAGATATTGGCGGCGGGCTTGAACGGAAATCCCGTCGTACGGGCGTCGGCACGCAGAGCCGCCGCCTCGGACTTCACAGCCTCCAGTATATGACTGTCCAGGGGTACGCGTCTGCCCTCGTCGTCGGTCACATATGCGAGCATGTCCTCGAAGGCGGCGATATTCGCCTCGTCGTCGAACCATGCCGACAGTTCGTCGGCATACAGCATATATTCGTTGCTGAACAATATCTTCGCATATTCCAGAATCTGCGCGTACGGGCCCCGTTCGCTGCCGGTGTCGAACAGATTGATGGCGCTTCCGCGCTCGCGCTGGCTGTCGATGAGGCGGCCGAAGGCTTTCTCGCAGACACGCCTCAGCACCGTACCGTCACCAGTGTCTGCGGCACGGTTGAAGTCGTCGAACAGGCCGGCCACTATCTGACGTGTGATTGTGTCGTTGTCCAGGGTTATCTCATAGTCGCCCTCAAGGTCCAGTTCATAGGCCAGCGAGCGTGCCAGACTCTGGAAAAACGAGTCGATGGTGCTGACATTGAAATCCGAGAACGACTGCAGCATGTCGTCAAGGGCGTTCCGTGCCGCCGCAGCGATACGTGAGCATATCACGGCGGGGTCATCGGCATCCTCTCCCGGGGGGATGTGCGCCGGACCGGATTTTTCGAGCAGATAAAGATGACGGGCAATGACAATGCGGCGTATGCGGCGGCGCATCTGGTCAAGCATCATCAGCAGGTCGGACATCGGCACTTCGACCAGCGAGGGCTCTTTTTCGAGCATCAGTGCCGCCCAGTTCAGCAGCGCGGCGCGTATCGAGGTATCTATGTCGCTGAGCCGTGTCAACGGGGCGGCGACATCGCACAGCGTGTCTATGGTTTTCCGCAGTTCCGTCTCCATCACCGGCACTGGACCGTCGGTCCAGTCGGCCACCAGCGCCATGCAGTCAGCCAGCAAAGCCGCGCGGTCGGAGTCGGACGGACTCCTGAGTCCGAATTCGAGAGCCAGGTAATCCATGTACTCCGGGACGGGCGGACGCAACGGGTCGGTGTCCTCGTCGGGCAGTCCGGTGACTCCGGCGGCAAGCATACTCATGCGGCGCCCGCGGTAGTCCTCAAGGGCCTCGGGATAACCGGCGAGTGCCGTCAGAGCGTTTATGATGCGCTCCTTCATCTCGGCCGTGGCCTTGTTGGTAAAAGTAATGGCCAGAATACGGCTGTGCCGTGACGGCGCCGACACGTAGGCGCCGCGGCGCGTACGCCACACGGCATTTATCACATGGGGCGAGTCGTCCTGCTCGACAGCGTCAGCGCCATCGGTAGTGTTGTATCTGGTGTCAAGTCGTTTCGGGTCGCCGGCATTTCCCCATAGCAGCGACATGGGCACACCGAGCAGCAGACGCAGGTACTCGCGCGTCAGCGTATACGTTTTACCGGAGCCGGCACTGGCCTTGTATATCGTCAGCATTGCTGGTGTTGGATTTAGAACTTGGAGTTGTGCGCCGCATACCCGTATACCGGAGGCCGGAGCCTAAATCCTGACCTTGAAGCCGAGTTTTTCAAGTATGTCGCGCAACGGCTTGCGCCGGTCGCCCTGCAGCAGTATCTCGCCGCCGCGGCAGCTTCCGCCGGTACCGAGGGTACGCTTCAGCTTTGCCGCAAGGACCTCGGTGTCGGCAGCGCTCATGGAGTCGGGACATACTATTATCGTAGCCTCCTTGCCTCCGCGGCCCTTGCGTTCGTAAAAAACGGCAAGCACTTGGGTGGCGGCGGTGTGGGGTTCAGCGGTCGCGGTGTCACCGGTGTCCAGCCCGGCACCGTCGGGCAATGTCGCGCGCAAGGCATCCAGCGCGGCGAAAGGATTGTTGGAGAGGTCTGCAGCCATAACCGTTGTCAGAGTGGGAGATGTCCGTCCCGGTCCGAAGCCTCTCCGGAGTGGCCGTCGCCGTGTATTTCGGCATCATATTCGCCATCAGGCTCGTCATGGACGGGTATGCCGAGGATGGAGTCGGTCGGAATCTGCGAAATCCGCAGCGCTGTACGCACGGGAGCCTGCAACTCATAGGGAATGCCGTTGATGAAGGAGGATACCGAGTCGGCATTGCGCTGCGAGGCGATTTCGAGCATATGGGCGGCCGAAGCCATATTTGACTCGCGGTCGACATCGTTGTCGGCTATTGTAGCATAAATAACACCCATGCGGCAAAGCTGGCCGACAGTCAGGCTGGCCGTGTCGGCCACCAGATGGGCACAGATTTTCTGTCCCGTCTCGTAGTATCCCGAGCTGACGGCTTCTTCGGCATCGGCAATTTGCTGGCCGACAGTCGCACTGCCGCCCGAACAGGCCGCCAGAGCCAGCAGCATTATTGTCTGAAAAATATGAATTCGGCATAGTTTCATAGGTTTCTGATTGTTTCCTCACCAAATTCCCGTCTCCGTACCGTAATGCCCTGCAGGCTAATTACGGAGCCGCTGACTGTCTTGCGCCGGCATAGTCAGACAGCAAAAAGAAGATTGGATACGATTTTTAAGCAAAAGTATGAAAAAACCCTGTCATCTGCAACTCCGCCCCGTATTTTTTGGCGTGCGACCGGTGTCGCGGGGCAGATGCCGCTGTCGCGGCGAGCCCGTTCAGGGACAAAACAGGTGCGACCCGACGATCAGGGCTCCGCGCCCCGATGCGACCGATTTGCATGCCGCCGCGCATACAAATGGCATGATGCGCAATATTTCCACGCATTCACGACGATTTTTTGTGGAATTTTATTGTAATAACAGAATTTTAGCTTATTTTTGCAATCAGACCCCTATCGGTTAATAAAAATTTATCATCAGACCGCCAAAGGTCAGCGGCTTGTACCCTCAGGCCCCCG
>CAZETN010000083.1:0-6348 GCA_964514475.1 uncultured Bacteroides sp. | reverse complement strand
ACACCGGTCACGAGACGCTTGGCGACAATCATATTATAATCCTCAAGGAAGATAATCTTGCCAAGGAACTGCGGCATGCGCGAAATTTCCATGATACGCTTGATCAGGCCCTGACCTGCACCATCGGCGGGATGCGCTTTGCCCGAGAAGATGAACTGCACGGGGAACTGCTCGTTGTTTACAATCTTGGCAAGGCGATCAAGGTCAGTGAAAAGGAGGTGTGCACGCTTGTATGTGGCGAAGCGGCGTGCGAAACCGATAATAAGCGCATTGGGGTTGATTTTGTCCACAACCTTCATCACCTGCGAGGGGTCGCCCTGATTTTTGAGCCACTTGGCCTTGAAGTCGCGCTTTACAAAGTTGATGAACTTGTTCTTGAGGGTCATGCGCATGTTCCAGATTTCCTCGTCCGGAACGCTGAAGATACCCTTCCATGCCTCGGGGTTGCTCTGGTCAAAGAATACCTGCTTGCCGAGTTTCTGCGCATAGAAGTCCTTCCATTCGCTTGCGGCCCAGGTGGGCATATGCACGCCGTTGGTCACGTAGCCTACATGACTCTCCTCCCACGAATATCCTTTCCATACGCCTGCGAACATTTTCTTTGACACCTCGCCGTGCAGCCAACTTACACCGTTGGCCTCCTGGCAGGTATTGAGGGCGAATACCGACATCGAGAAACGCTCGTTTGTATCGGGGTTCTCGCGGCCCATGTTCATCAGGTCGTTCCAGCTGATTCCGAGTTTTGCGGGGAACTCGCCCATGTATTTGCCGAAGAGGCCTTCCTCGAAGTAGTCGTGGCCTGCGGGAACAGGAGTGTGTACTGTATAAAGCGACGAGGCGCGTACAACCTCGAGGGCTACCTGGAAGGGAAGCTTGTCCTCGTGTATGTAATCGACCAGACGCTGCAAGTTGAGCAGAGCGGCATGGCCTTCGTTGCAGTGGTACAGACGATGGTTGATGCCGAGTTTCTTGAGCATGAGCACACCGCCGATACCGAGCATGTACTCCTGCTTGATGCGGTTTTCCCAGTCGCCGCCGTAGAGGGTGTGCGTGATTTCGCGGTCAAACGAGCTGTTCATGTCAAAATCGGTATCCATCAGATACAGCTTCATGCGGCCCACGTTCACGCGCCATACGTGGCTGTAGATGATACGGCCGGGGAAAGGAACCTCGAGAATCATGGGACGGCCGTCCTTTTCAAGCACCTGCTCGACGGGGAGCTGGTTGAAGTTCTGAGGCTCGTAATTGGCAATCTGCTGGCCATCGACACTGAGTGTCTGGGTAAAGTAACCGTAACGGTAAAGGAAACCGACAGCTGTCATGTCGACACGGCTGTCCGAGGCTTCCTTGATATAGTCGCCGGCCAATACACCGAGGCCGCCCGAGTAGATTTTAAGGCAGTTGCACAAGCCATACTCCATCGAGAAGTAAGAAACCGAAGGTACATCGGTACGCATAGGCACGGCCATATATTCCTTGAAAGAATTGTATACCGAGTCGATGCGGGCCAGCAGTTCGGCGTCGCCGAGGATTTCGTCAAGACGCTCGGCACTCAGCTGCTGCAGCAGCATCACAGGGTTTTCGCCGGTGGCACGCCACAGGTCGGGATTGAGGTCGCGGAAGAGGTTTTTGCCCTCGCTGTTCCACACCCACCAAAGGTTTTTGGCGAGTTCCTCAAGAGGCTTGATGCGTGCCGGCAGTTCGGCACGTACGGTAATGTCGCGCCATGTAGGCGCGTTTGTGTTTGTTACCGGTAGTTTCATATTTGTAATATTGTAATGTTTTGAGTATTGTTTCGTTAGGGTAACGTCTTTACGTTGCGGAGGCAGGCTCAGTTACATGCCGCTGCCACATTTTCGGTTTTGCTGCCGGTTCCGGCTGCAGGAAGGGTCCGTGCCATAGCCTTGTCCAAAGCCTGACGGTAGGCCACAATATATTCGACTATGAAATTTGTCCATGAGGCACCGGCCGCGGTAAGACGCGCGGCCTTGCGTATTTCCTGCATTCTGGAGTAGCCTGCATCGCAAAGTTCGGAAAGACAGGATGCGATATTGTCGCAAACCTCTCCGTAATTCGAGTCGGTGCGGTGTATAACCTTAACGCCACAGGCCTCGAAGCTGTTTTCGCTGTTGTCCAGAATATAGCGCCCGAAGCCCGACAGCGAAGTTGTCACGGTCGGAACGCCGAAAGCCACACTCTCAAGCGGCGTGTAGCCCCAGGGCTCATAATAGCTCGGGAATACCGTGGCATCGAGTCCGATAAGCAAATCATAATAGCTACGGTTGAATATGCCGTCATCGCCATTAAGATAACAGGGGACATAAATGACTGTGGTACCGGAGGCTGAGGCGGCATCAAAACCGAGCTGACGCATGCGGCACATCACAGCATCGGTATCCGGATTGTTGAGACGGTGCGTGACAAACGGATCGGGCAGCGGACCCACAGGAGCGGCGTCGCTGTTCATGCGCGCGGCCAAATCTGCGCGCGGTCCCGCACTCCACGCAGGAACCATGACAAATGCGAGTACCCTGCGCCCCGGATTACTGTCGGCAAAACGGCGCATGCTGTCCAAAAACACATCGAGACCCTTGTTGCGGAACTCGAAACGGCCGCTTGTGGCCACCACAAAGCATTGGTCGGGGTCGAAACTGTTGCCTGTGAGGTCGCCTGCCACCGATGCCAGCAACGCGCGGGCATTGCGACGACGTCTGGTATATTCAGCCCCGGAGGGAACAAAACCCGGCTCGAATCCGTTGGGTGTCACCACGTCGGGCTGGCGCTGCAGCAACTGAGCTGACTCTTCGGCCGTGATACCGCTTACCGTCGTAAAGACATCGGCCACATGGGTGGCAGCTTTCTCGAGCGAGTGCTTCGATTCCATGTTGAGTTCGCGCGACATCTGGTCGCCGTCATAATTGTGCAGGTAATCGTACAAAGGTTTGCCGTTGCTGCATATACTGCGGCCCATGCTGGTGGCATGGGTGGTGAATACCGTAGCCGCACGGGGCAGAAGCAAGCGGGTAGCCAGCAGTCCCATACCGGTTGTCCACTCGTCGAAATGGGCTATCACCGATGAAGGCTTGCTGTCAAGCCCTCTGTAGCGCGCCATGTCGGCGATGACGAGCGCGGCTGCATGCCCGAAAGCGCATCCTTCGTCGTAGTCGCCGTAAGCGTGCAGTGAGTCAACGCCGAAATGTTCCCACATCCGGCCATAAAACTCGTCCTTGACGGCATACATGCCGTCAAATTTAACTAGCACGGCTACCGGACGTCCGGGCACTTCCCAGTAGCCCACGCGCACGCCTACTCCGCCGGGCAACTTGAGCTGTTGCCGCCAGGGGCCAAACAATTTTGCCGATTCGATAAAGAATGGCGACGGTTTTTCGGCGGTCCACACATCGGGACCAATGAAAATCACTTTGTCGCCGTAAAGGCTGCGCAATGTGTTTGCCTTAGTAGATAGTACCGTGTAAATTCCTCCGACCTTATTGCAGACTTCCCAACTGGTTTCAAACAATAAGTCGAAATCTTTTTTATCAGAGCTCATTAATTGAAATAAAATTCAAAAACAACCGCAAAAATACTATTTTTTAACGACATAACCAAATATAGTGCAATCGCGCGACAAAACCTGCTGTAAAAACCGAGCCTCCGGCCTACTGTCGTCGCCGGAGGCTGTCTTTTACGCTCTTAGCAAGGTCTGACTCCTCAGAAGTGCATGGTGACACCAAGCGAGGGCGCCCAGGCGTGTACCTTGTAAGACGCATCGAAAGTGACGTCGCGCTGCAGCAGCAGGTCGCGGTATGTGCATTGTCCGTCACGGCGCAAACCCTGTACATACAGCAGCGAGGCATCAATGCTGAGCTGCGGAATGGGATAGAAGGACAGTCCGCACGATGGTTCGATTTTTGTGGCGCCCGGGGTCTCCGGGTTATAGTGCAGGTCGTTTACAGGAGTGTGGTCCACCATCAGGCCGAGACGCACCATCAGACGCCCGGTGACGTCGTACTGGGCACCCATCTTTACTGTCCACGAATTTTTATATTTCTTTTCAATGTGCTGGTCGTAGGGCTTGACCTGTTCGCTCAGGAACTCGACATCAAGACGGTCATAGGCCTTCCAACCGGTGAGTTGGGCGTCGGCGGCGATAACGAGACGCGGGATGGGTCTGTACGCTACACCGAAGTTAAGCACCCAGGGTGCGGGCATCTGCGACTTGAAATTGGCGCGGTGCATCATATCAAGGCGCTGTTCAAGAATTTGTTTGGCCACCTCATTGGCGTAAGTCACGGTAGCCTCGCCTGAGCGTACTTTCATCGTCTGCTGCGAACGCCAGCTGACACCGGCACTCCATTTCGAATCAATATCCCACAGCACGCCCAGATTTGCTCCAAAAGCGACATCGGCGCTGCCTTTCAGCCCCACAGAGGCCGGAACCGTATTGCCGAAACGGTAGGGATTACCCATCATACCAAGCATGGTATCAAGCGACTGACCGCTGACAAGACCTTTGTTAAGGTCAACATTTCCCCACGTGACCATGACTCCGGCACCTACGCTCAGATTTTTGAACAAGCGCCACGATATGGTGGGCTGCACGGTGAACACCTGCAGGTTGCAGCGCTGGTTGAGCTCAGCGCCGGGCCAGTTGTCACTCCAGTCTATTTTGGAGCCATAGGGGGTATAGAAGGCCACGCCCGCGGCAAGATTGTCGTATATTTTCATACCAAGACTTGCCGACATGGGGGTAGCATACGACGTCACGTTATCATAAGTCGAGCCGTCGGGCAAAGTGGCTGTGGCCGAGGGTTTCAGCACCGTTACAGACGCGCTGAAATCAATATTCTTCTTAAGGTAGGTCAGCGCTCCGGGATTAAAAAACATCGATTCGGCACCGAGTTTGAGCGCCACACCGGTGTGGCCCATGCCATTCTGTCGCGCACTCAGCGTATTAACCTGATAGCCTTCGGCAAACACCGGGGCTGCGGCCACTGCGGCAGCCGAAAATACCATTGCAAACTTTTTCATCATAATGTACTCTATCGGATAACGTTAGGGTTAATAAGACAATATCGGTAATCAGTAAGGGTCGACGTCGTAATACAGCGTCGACCGCACCATATCGCGGTTCTGCGACATGGTCAGAAAAACATTTCGTAATATTTCGCGCACCTGCTTCATTGACACCGAAGGCTCTATTTTCAGCATGATACGCCGTATGTAAAGATTCTGTACCCTGGCCACCATAGGCTCCTGCGGACCGAACACCCTGCCTCCGAGCCTTGTGCGGAGTTCGGCGGCATACTGCGACGCCAGTTCCTGCGTCACTTTAGGGTCGCGGTGTTTTATGTATATGTATATCACCCGCGAGAAAGGCGGATAGAAATATCTGCGGCGATTTTCAAGTTCGAGATTGTAGAAGCCGTGATAATTGTGTGTCAGCACATGCCGGAGTACAGGATGGTCGGGAGTGCGTGTCTGTATATTGACAACGCCCCGGCTGTCCTTTCGTCCTGCCCGGCCCGATACCTGTTCAAGCATATTGAAGGCCCTTTCGGCCGAGCGGAAGTCGGGATAGCTTATCACTGCATCGGCATCCAGGACAACGACATTGCTGACGGCACCGAAGTCGAGGCCTTTTGTAACCATCTGCGTGCCTACGAGCACATCGGCCTTGCGTTCGCTGAAGGCGTCGATTATATGGGCGTAGTTGTCCTTGTTACGCGTTGTGTCCAGGTCCATCCGGAGTAACTTCATTCCGGGTAGCAGTTCCTCGAGGTTCTCTTCAAGACGCTCGGTGCCGTAGCCGGCGATCGCCAGCTGCGGAGTTCCGCAGACGGGACACACTTTTGGCAACTCGTAGGTGGCCGAACAGTAATGGCATACCATACGGTCGAGACGCCGGTGATAAGTCAGCGTCACGTCACAGTACTTGCATTTGGGAGTATAGCCGCACTGTCGGCAGGTTGCCACAGGAGCATACCCCCGGCGGTTATGGAAGACGATAGCCTGATTGCCTCCGGAGACTGTCTGCCTGAGCGACTCAAGGGGGCGGTTGCCGAATCGACCCGTAACCTGACGACGGTTCCGGGCGTTGTTCATATCCACTATGTTCACCTGCGGCAAGTCCATTCCGGCATAGCGTTCGGACAGCGTCACAAGACCATACTTGCCGTTTGTGGCTTGCCAGTACGTCGCGCCTGCCGGCGTCGCGCTGCCAAGCAGTGTACGGGCACCATGCATCGACGCCAGCAGTATTCCGCAGTCGCGGCCGTTATAGCGCGGCGCAGGGTCGTACTGCTTATAGCTACTCTCATGTTCCTCGTCCACTATCACCAGTCCGAG
>CAZETN010000082.1:4689-6434 GCA_964514475.1 uncultured Bacteroides sp. | reverse complement strand
TT
This sequence comes from uncultured Bacteroides sp., assembly GCA_964514475.1. Classification (GTDB taxonomy): domain Bacteria; phylum Bacteroidota; class Bacteroidia; order Bacteroidales; family Muribaculaceae; genus CAG-873. The sequence goes on along the minus strand of CAZETN010000082.1, from coordinate 6,432 downwards.
CGTCGACGCCCTCAAACGCATCGCCCCCATTGTCGGGGCCTGAACCGATCCGTCATGTCAAAACTTGCAACCATAATCCTGCTGTCGCTTACCGTGATGCTTGCGGCGTGCTCGGGAAAGCGCGAATTCAACGTCTCCGGCACCGTCGAGGGCGGACGAACCATGAACCTGCGTTTCGTATTCGTCGGCGACGACAACCTCAACAACGTTCTCACCGCCGCACGCGACGGCAAGTTCGAGTTTCGCGGACAGGCCCCCGACGAGGGCACGCTGGTCGAGGTCCTTGACAACGATTACCGCGCGCTGGCCTACTTCTATGTCCGCAACGGCGACAAAATCGGACTCGACATCAAACCGGGCAGCCAGGCCGCATCGATGGCCGCAGGCAACAAGGTTATGGACCGCTGGAACGAGTGGCAGAAGAAAAACACGAAGGTTGTGGCCTCAACCGACGGCAAAGTGCGCAACGCCGCCGTGGCCGCCTATGTCAACGCACACCCCGACGACATTGTGTCGGCATTGCTCATGGCAACTTACTATGACGCCGCCATCGACCCGGCAGGCGCCAACCGACTGCTTGGTAAAATCAAACCCGAAGCACGGCCGTCGACCGTGACATCGCTGCGCCTCATCGCCGCTGACCTGCGCGACAAAAACGGGAACTACAACCGGGTAGTACCCGTGCGATACCACTCGTCAAAGACCGATACCACCGCCATTTTCAAGCCTCGTGACAACCGCCGCACGCTGATGGCCTTCACCATGGGTCCCGAAGGCCGCGACACCATTGTCAGCATCCTCCGCGAGCTATACCGCGACAAGGTCAAGGGCGTAGAAATCATCGATTTCCGCTTCGACGCAGACACCCTGACATGGAAACGCGACCTTCGTCGCGACTCGGTGAAATGGACCTCGGCATGGATGCCGCAGGCAACCTCCGCGCCGGGCCTCGACCGCCTCGGCATCACATCGTTGCCCTGCTTCATCGTGGCCGACTCAACCGGCAGGCAGCTCTACCACGGGCCCGGCATAACCCGCGCCGTCCGGGTTGCCCGCGGCGACAAGTGATGCCTACGGCTCCCCCCCGCCACACCACAAACACCTATATATCTTGCTGATAAAGACATACGGTGGCGCCGTAACAGGCATCGACGCCATCACCGTTACCATCGAGGCCTGCAAGCAGGCAGGCATCGGGCTGAACCTGGTGGGACTCCCTGACACCGCAGTCAAGGAGTCGTGTCAGCGTGTACAGGCCGCAATCACCAATATCGGGCTCGAGTTTCCACGTGCCGCAATGGTTGTCAACCTTGCCCCTGCCGACGTCAAAAAGGAGGGTGCGGCCTACGACCTGCCCATAGCGCTGGCCGTGCTCGCCGGCGGCGATGTGCTGCAGGCCCCGGACCTGCACCAATACTACATAATGGGCGAACTCGGGCTGGATGGCAGCGTGCGTCCCATACGCGGCGCGCTGCCGATGGCCATACGCGCCCGACAGGAGGGTTTCAGATTTATGATTGTCCCCGAGGCCAATGCCCGCGAGGCCGCAGTGGTCGACCGCATAAAGGTGTTCGGTGTCGAAAACCTGCGACAGGTAATAGACCATCTCACCGGAGCGGCACCACTCGCCGGAACCGTCGTCGACACCCGCGCCGAATTTGCGCGGGCACAGGCCGACTTCGACCTCGACTTCGCCGACGTCCGTGGCCAGGAGAACGTAAAGCGTGCCCTCGAGGTCGCCTG
>CAZETN010000082.1:0-4679 GCA_964514475.1 uncultured Bacteroides sp. | reverse complement strand
TACTGATGGCCGGCCCTCCGGGCTCAGGAAAATCGATGATGGCAAAACGCATCCCGTCGATAATGCCGCCGCTGACCCTGGCCGAGGCCCTTGAAACGACAAAGATACACTCCGTGGCCGGTAAACTGGGCCGGGGCTCCATGCTCATGACACGCCGGCCCTTCCGCGCGCCCCACCACACGGTTTCGCCGGTGGCCCTGGTGGGGGGAGGCTCAAACCCGATGCCAGGCGAAATATCGCTGGCGCACAACGGTGTGCTGCATCTGGACGAATTTCCCGAATTTTCGCGATCTGTCCTCGAGGTACTCCGACAGCCCCTCGAGGACCGCAGAATACTGGTATCGCGCGCAAAATATACCGTCGAGTACCCCGCAGGATTCATGCTGGTGGCATCCATGAACCCGTGCCCGTGCGGATACTACACTCATCCCACACGCACCTGCACATGCTCGCCGGGAGCGGTCGCAAAATACAAAAACCGCATATCAGGCCCCCTGCTCGACCGCATCGACATGCAGATCGAGATTCAGCCCGTGCCATTTGACCAGCTTGCCGACGGAAAACCCGGCGAAAGTTCCGCGCAGATACGACAGCGCGTAGTCGCCGCCCGCACCATTCAGGCCGAGCGCTTCCGCGACATTCCCGGAGTATATTGCAATGCCCAGATGACCCGCAACATGATACGCCGTTTCTGTGCCCTCGACGAAAACTCCGCGCGCCTGCTGCGCAATGCCATGGACCGCTATGACATGTCGGCCCGCGCCTACGACCGCATTCTCCGCGTCGCACGCACCATCGCCGACCTCCACTCATGCCCCGACATCCACCCGGGCCACCTCTCCGAAGCCATCTCCTACCGCGCCCTCGACCGCTCGACCTGGGGCTCCGCCCTTTAATCCCCCCGAACCCCGAATCCTTCCTTTTTAACTTTCCACAGTCAGAAACGGCGTACGCCGTAGCGCAATTACTACGGGCGGCGTACGTATGTGGTGACTTTCAACAAAGAGTGCAGCTGCCAGACGTTTAGCGTTCTTCAATACAGGCGCCCCGAAAACGCATCCACCGTCCTCACCGGCGCAGACCTCATTACCAACGAGCCGATGGGCGACCGCTACAAACCTGCCGCCCACTACTTAGCCCTCTGCACCCAAGGCCGCCTCCTGATTATACTTTCCTCGACCTTATAGACATGCGGACCGGGGTACAGCCCGTGCCATTTGACCGGCTTGCCGACAGCAAACCCGGCGAAAGTTCCGCGCCGGATGGTTTGGCTCCCCTGACCGACGAACTTGCATATCCCGCTTAAATACATTATCTTTGTCGTCGATCCTTATGTACGCTAAAAAAATCCTCATGAAAACGGTTTCGATTTTTATTGCTGGCTCGGTGGAGCTTGAAACGCAGCGGAAACTGCTGAAGGCTATGGCCAACGACCTGAATGTGGAATTCATGCGGAAAGGTGTGCAAGTGCTGATGTTCTCGCACGAAATTTTGCAGGACAACCAGCAAGCCTACGACAAATGTATAACCGAAGACTCTGATTATATATTCTTTATCCTTGACGGAAGTATCGGACAAAAAACCAATCAGGAATTTAATCTTGCCCTCAACGCCTATGACCGCCAGGGAAAGCCAAAAATATTGGTTTTTTCGCATATCGTCAAATCCCCGACCGAAGATGTCGTGCGCCTTCAAGGCAAGCTGGAAGCAACCACAGGCGGCGGCTACTTCGTTCCTTACACCAATGACACGGACCTTGGCTACCAGGCAGAGAAACGCCTACGCCGCATCCTCAAAGAAAGGATGGAGGAGACCGAAGCTGGCGGCCAAATAGATGCTCACACGCAGAAAGTGCCGCAGAACGAGGACAATACGCCGGCGGCGGAGGTGAGACGGACCGCGACCCGTATGTCGAGGCGCAAGACTTTGACAGCCATAGCGACAGCTATCCTCATACTGGCAGTCATCTGTGGACTTGCCTTCAATTTTGGAACCTTCCGGGCACATCAGGGTGCAAGCAGACAATCGATTATCATGGCCGGCGGCGCTTCGGCCATGAACCATATCATTAAAAAGTGTGGCTTTGACCCAGAAACCCATCCTGACTATTTTTATCTGCACATGCCCAGCGGAGTGGCATGGCAGCTGCTGACCGAGGAGGTTATTTCAAACTCCAACAACAGCAGCCAGCGCTATACACCTGTTTGCGTTTCAGCCACGGTCGCCACTGACTCTTCGTTTCTGTCCAATATGATTTCGTCGTCGAAGTTCACCGCTAACGCTTCGGTAATCGCCTTCGACATGGGTGTCGACCCCATGGTCGTATATGTGCAACGGTGCCCGTATATAAACCGGAAACTCGGTTCCGAAATCAGTGACGGATGTATTTCGGTAGACCGCCTCGCAAAGTTTATCGACTCATCAAAAGACAGCGTCAATATAATGCCTACCTCGCCACGCAGCGGTACACGCATGGAGAATCAACAGTACCTTGCCCCATACGGTACCGACCTAACTGGGCTGGACATTATTTTCAGTCTTATCTCGGACGGCGCGCACCTTTCCCGCAACGGCAAACCATACATGGTGCTGGGTTCGGCCTCGTATTATCCGGAGGTATTCGATAACGCTACTTTCAGGAACCGTCACCAGACCGCTGCCCTTACCCTTGTCGACACAGCCGGTCAGCCAATCGCCAAGCCCGTAATGCTATACTGCCTGGCCACACAGTCGGGCGAAGAAAACGAGATGTGTTTCCCCGAAAGCACCAAAAAGCTATTACGCGAACTCCATCTCGACACCATCCCCAACTTCGGCGACCTCCTGAACGACCCCACATTCAAGCGGTTTAATCCCGACTCTGTCATCCTTACTCCCGCCGACCTCTACCGTATCACACGACAGTGACCTTTTTACGTCCCCGACTTCAATGATATTCAACTCGTTTCAGTTCATCTGGCTTTTTCCGCTGATCTTCGCTGTCTACTGGATCTGTCACCGGTTCAACCGGCCTCATTTCGTGCTGTCCAAGTACGTGCTGCTGGCCATCAGTTACGGTGTATACATGCAGTGGAGCGTGACTTTCGGCATGGTTCTGCTTTTTGTCACACTCGTCACCTACGCAGGCGCACTGCTCGTGGAGCTCTCCCGAAGCCGACGCAAGTCCCTGATATATATATGGGCTTCGGTTTTGCTGACCCTGGCGCCACTGCTGACGTTCAAGTATTTTAATTTTGTCTCACTTTCGGTTGACGCACTGCTGCGATGGGCAGGCGTCGCCGTTTCCTCAGCACCTCCGACTGTCTCGTGGCTGGTACCGCTCGGTCTTTCGTTCTATACCTTTCAAGCTCTGGGATATCTGTGGGATGTATACCGTCATAAAATCGATGCCGAAAGAAATCCTGTGAACTACATGCTGTTCATCGCCTTTTTTCCGCAGATACTGTGCGGCCCCATCAGCAAGGCTTCCGACCTGCTGCCACAGCTGAGGCGTCCGGCCGACTTCAGCTACAGCCAGGGTGTACAGGGACTCAGACTAATACTGTGGGGTATCTTTCTAAAGGTTGTCGTCGCCGACCGTCTCGGCCTGTATGTCGACACCATATATATGGACTATACCCGTTACAGCGGCACCTCGGCTATACTGGCCGCCATATTCTACTCGCTGCAGATTTACGGCGACTTTGCCGGATACTCGTTCATCGCCGTCGGCGTGGCACGACTGCTGGGCGTAAACCTTATCATCAACTTCCGCCGTCCCTACTTCGCACAATCGGTATCCGACTTCTGGAAAAGATGGAACATCTCGCTGACGAAATGGCTCACCGAGTACGTCTACATTCCGCTCGGAGGCAGCCGACGCGGCAAAACCCGCACGTACATCAACATAATGGTAACCTTCCTGGTCAGCGGAATATGGCACGGAGCCAACTGGACTTTCATTCTGTGGGGTCTGATACACGGAGGATGTCAGGTCGTCGAAAAGGCCGCAGGTCTCAACCGGCTGCAATCGCACGGATTTATACGTCTGCTGCGCACGGCGATTGTCTTTGTCATAGTCACTCTCGCATGGGTATACTTCCGCATGCCCACGATTGCCGATGCCAGCGGCCTAATCGTGCACATGGCCGCTCTGGGCGCACCCTATGTCGATACCACGACGTTCGGATACGCCGCCACTGGGTTTGCCGTCATGCTTGCCGCGGAGCTGATAATGGAGAACCGCCACAGGCTGTACGAAAGACTGTCGCTCGGTGGCGGGGCGGTGCGTCTGGTGCGCTGGTCGGTCTATCTCATGCTTCTTACGCTGACAGTGCTGACGGGAGTCCTCGATTCAGGTCAGTTTATTTACGTGATGTTCTGATATGAAAAAATTTCTGTTCAATATATTCGTATTTCTGTGTATCGCCGCCGTCTGCGACATAGCCGTCGGCTACGCCATGCGCCAGCTCGGAAGGCGCGTGCGTTCGGGACAGGCCCTCAAAAATCACGAAATACTTGAGACGGCAAGCCCTGACATCCTCATTCTGGGTTAGTCACGGTCGACAAACCACCTTGTCCCGCCGGTACTCGAAGACTCACTTGGCATCACCGCCTACGTGGCCGGTCAGGACGGCCACGGCATTATCATGATGGACCCGTTGCTGCCTTACATAGCAGGGCGCCACCAGCCCAAGCCC
>CAZETN010000081.1:0-6467 GCA_964514475.1 uncultured Bacteroides sp. | reverse complement strand
GCTGAGTTCTTCAAATTTATTGCCTAATTTTGCACTTGCAGGTAGAATCTGCGGCTATTTTGGCGACAAAATACTTGTCTACGCATATATTTGATAAAAAAAGAACGCTATCTGTTAATAATAATTACATTTTTTGCGGTCACCTGCGATTTTTATCGCAGTCTGTCACGCCATTGCAATTATTATTACTACCTTTGCAGACAAATTTAATGAACGCACACGCGTACACGCGCGCCATCCGTAGCCGTCAGGGCTGATACACGGGCACGCCTCACCCGGCAATGCCAGCATTAACGGGCACCGCCCAGGTTATACGAACTCACATCACACACCATACAAGCATATACAGAAGCCTATGGAAATAAAAATCAAGAAGGGAGCCGACCTTCCGATAGCCGGCGCCGTCGCACAAAACGACGCTCCGCTGCCGGTGCGCTCGCGCTACGTGGCCGTGGTTCCCGACGACTTCGAGGGACTTGTGCTTAAGACCGACGTGCATCCCGGTGATGCCGTCCGCACCGGTACCCCTCTGATGCACTCAAAACAGAATCCGGCGGTAAAGATTGTGTCGCCATCCGACGGCATAGTCGCCGAAGTTGTCCGTGGTGAACGCCGCAAAGTGTTGCGCATCGTCATCGACACTGAGGGCGACGCATCGGAGGCGCCTGCGGTTACGACAGACACAGATGCCGGAGTTGCGATGCGACTGGCAGCCTCGGGATTGCTGGCTCTGGTGAGACAGCGCCCATACGACATTGTTCCGGATCCCGAAGTGGCCCCGCGCGACATCTTTGTAACCGCCTTTGACTCCGCCCCGCTTGCCCCGTCATGGCAATTCGGGGATTCCGACACATCCCTGTTCGAAGCCGCCGTCGCCATGCTGCTCGATGTGACAAAAGGCAACGTCTATATCGCACGTCGCAATTCAGCACAGATGCCTGACATAAAAGGCGCAGTCATGGTCGACGTCAAGGGCCCCCACCCTGCCGGACTCACAGGTGTGCAGGTCGCCAACATACGTCCCGTCAACAAGGGCGAGACCGTGTGGACTATGGATGCATATGTGCTGCTGAAAATCGGGCGTCTTGCCAAAGGACTTCCGATCGAATGGGAGTTTCCCGTAGCCGTCACCGGCTCATGTCTGGCCAAGCCCTACATAGCCTTATGCCTGGCCGGCACAGCCATCCGCGAGCTGACTGCTCCGGCAGGTCTGACCGAAGAAGCCCGCGACCGTCACCGCCGCTATATATCAGGCAATGTGCTGACAGGCATCGCTGTAGGCGAAGACGGTTTTCTGCGTCGCCCTTACACACAGGTGACGGTAATCCCCGAGGGTGACGACTGCGACGAATTCATGGGCTGGGCATCCCTGTCGCCGAAGCTTATGAGCCTATCGCCTTCGTTCCCGGGACGATGGGCGAAGCGCCTGTTCAAACCCGACGCGAGGATACGCGGCGGACGACGCGCCATGATAATGTCAGGCCTGTACGAGAACCTGTTCCCTATGGACATCATGCCCGAGTACCTGCTCAAGGCAATTCAGTCGGGCAACATAGACGATATGGAAAAACTGGGCATCTACGAGGTCGCCCCCGAGGACTTTGCACTCGCCGAATACGCCGACTCGTCGAAGCTTCCCCTGCAGGACATGGTGCGCAAGGGACTCGACCTCATGCGCAAAGAAACCGAATGACCGGTGCTCCGGACACGACAAACAAACTGAAAAAACAACAGTATAATAAATATGAAAGCATTGCGAAAAGCTCTTGACCGCGTAAAGCCGCAGTTTGAGGAAGGCGGACGTCTGCACGCCTTCCACTCGGTTTACGACGGCATAGAGACATTTCTTTACACGCCACGCACAGTGGCCGCGATGAACGGTGTGCATGTGCACGACGCCATCGACTCGAAGCGCACCATGATTATCGTGGTGCTGGCTTTACTGCCTTGCTTCCTGTTCGGCTGCTACAACTGCGGCTACCAGCACTGGCTTGCTGCCGGAGCCACCGAGTTCCCATTCTTCAGCCTTTTCGCCTACGGCCTGCTGAGCATACTGCCCATGGTGCTGACCACATATATAGTGGGTCTCGGCATCGAGTTCGCGGTAGCGCAGTATCGCGGAGAGGAGATACAGGAAGGTTTTCTTGTGACCGGTCTGATCCTGCCGATGGTTCTCCCCGTAGGCACACCGATATGGATGGTGGCTGTAGCAACCGCCTTTGCCGTAATCTTCGCCAAGGAGGTATTCGGAGGCACCGGCTACAACATCGTCAACATAGCGCTGACAGCTCGCGCCTTCCTGTTCTTCGCCTACCCCGCAAAGATGTCCGGTGACGGTGTCTTTGTCTCCACTGCTACCTTCGGCGACTGGACCCCCGCCGTACCTGACGGATATACCTGCGCCACCCCCCTGGGCGAGGTCGCCACAGCTTCAAATCCGTCATGGCCGCTGGATCACTTCACAGGCGCGGCCGGACAGACAATCGACGCCTGGCAGGCGTTTATCGGCCTCATTCCCGGCTCGTTCGGAGAGACATCGACACTATGCATCATCATCGGCGCCATTATCCTTCTGTTCACGCGCATCGCTGACTGGCGCATCATATTCTCGATAATCGTCGGCGCGCTCGCTATGGGATTTTTATCCAATGCCCTCGCGACTCCGACCTATCCCGGCTCGTATGTTCCGGCATACGACCAACTGCTGTACGGCGGCCTGCTCTTCGGCGCCGTATTCATGGCCACCGACCCCGTAACCGCATGCCGTACCAATACCGGCAAGTGGATTTACGGACTGCTCATAGGCATCGTGGCCGTCATAATCCGTAATTACAACACCGGCTATCCCGAGGGCGCCATGCTGGCTATTCTGCTGATGAACGTGCTGGCTCCGCTGATTGACTGGTGCGTCGTGCAGGCCAATGTCAGCCGCCGCATGCGACGTCTTGTAGCCATCGAAAGAAAGGAGGAGGAGTGACCCATGGCACTTAACAAACAGAACAACGGATACACATTAATATATATTATAGTTCTTGTCATATTGGTGGGCGCCGGTCTGGCAATGACATCGATGTCATTGGCCGACAGACAGAAAGTCAATGCCGACGCCGACAAGATGCGACAGATACTTGCCGCTGTGCATATAGTTCCCGCCAAGGGTCAGATGCAGGCCGAATACGGCCGCGTCATCACCTCAAGCGAAGTTGTCAACGACCGCGGCGAGCGGATTGAAGGCGCTGTCGCCTTCGACGTCGATGTCGCACAGCAGTCCAGAAAGCCTGCCGCCGAGCGACTGCTCCCCGTCTACGTCGCCACCACCGGCACCGGCGTCAAATATATTCTGCCGGTATATGGCAGCGGTCTGTGGGGCCCCATATGGGGATACGTGGCCGTCGACGCTGACGGAAGCACCATCTATGGAGCTTTCTTCGGACATCAGGGCGAGACTCCCGGACTCGGTGCCGAGATTGAAAAACCGGCATTCTCAGACCAGTTCGACAACAAACAATTATGGAAGAACGGCCACTTCGCCCCCGTAGCCGTAGTCAAGAAGGGGATGAAACCCCATGGAGACGAAGACTACGTGGATGGAGTCTCGGGCGGTACAATCACCAGCAAAGGCGTAAGCGCCATGCTCAGCGACTGCCTGGCGCCGTATGCAGCCTTCCTGCAGAAAGTCAAGGACAACGGCGGCCACGAGGCCACCACTAACATCAAGTAAGCCATGGCAGACAAGATAAAGAATTCAACCGTATTCCTCAACCCGCTCTCCAAGGACAATCCTGTCATTGTACAGGTGCTGGGCATATGCTCGGCTCTGGCCGTAACCGCCAAACTGGAGCCTGCTATCGTAATGGGTATCAGCGTTATCGCTGTTCTGGCCTTTGCCAGCGTCATCATCTCGCTGATACGCCGTACCATTCCCACCAATATCCGCATCATAGTGCAGCTCGTCGTCGTCGCCGGCCTTGTGGTCATCGTCAACCAGCTGCTGATGGCTTTCGCCTACGACGTATCCAAACAGCTGTCTGTATTTGTGGGTCTGATCATCACCAACTGCATCCTTATGGGACGCCTCGAAGCATTTGCCATGCAGAACCGGCCCTGGCCTTCATTTCTTGACGGAGTCGGCAACGGACTGGGCTACGCAATCATACTGATTATAGTGGCCTTCTTCCGCGAACTGCTCGGTTCGGGTACCCTGCTGGGATATCAGGTTGTTCCGCAGGCCGCCTATGACGCCGGATACATGAACAACGGTCTTATGATTCTGCCCCCGATGGCGCTTATCGTAGTGGGCTGCATCATTTGGGTTCACCGGTCGCGCAACAAGGAGTTACAGGAACAGAATTAAGTCACTGCACAATTAAATCCGCATGGAAAATCTCAATATGTTTATACGGTCGATTTTTGTCGACAACATGATATTCGCCTACTTCCTGGGCATGTGCTCTTTTCTTGCAGTCAGCAAGAACGTGCGCACCGCTCTGGGACTCGGAGTGGCAGTGACCTTCATGCTGGTCATAACGCTGCCCATCAACTATCTGCTCGAGACCTATGTGCTTAAGGCCGGTGCCCTGTCGTGGCTCGGGCCCCAGTTCGCTACGGTAGACCTCAGCTTTCTGTCGCTGATAATGTTCATCGCCGTAATCGCATCCATGACACAGCTCGTGGAGATGACCGTCGAGAAGTATATGCCCGCGTTATACGCCTCGCTGGGCATCTTCCTGCCCCTTATCGCCGTCAACTGCGCCATTCTGGGCGGATCACTGTTCATGGAGCAGCGATCGTTCCCCAGCGTATGGACCGCTGGCTGCGCCGGCGCTGGCTGGGGCCTCGGATGGCTGCTGGCCATAGTGGCAATAGCCGCGATACGCGAGCGCCTGCAGTCGCACTCCAACATCCCGGCTCCCCTGCGCGGAATCGGCATCACTTTCATCATGACCGCTCTGATGGGCATTGCCTTCATGAGCTTCCTCGGCATTAAAATCTGAACAGCGACATGAACACCATATTTGCGACAATATGCCTTTCGGCATCGACGGCCTCCCTTACTGTGCTGGCCGGAACCGGCATCTTCCTGCTGGTGACACTTCTGCTTGTGATACTGCTGTTGGTAGCCAAGAAATTCATGGTGAAAAGCGGCGATGTCAACATCACCGTCAACAACGACACCGACATATCCGTCCAGGCAGGCGGCTCGCTGCTGTCGGCACTGGCGAGCAAGGACGTCTTCCTGCCGTCGGCCTGCGGCGGCAAAGGCAGCTGCGGCCAATGCAAGGTTCAGGTGCTCAGCGGCGGAGGCGACATACTTCCCACCGAGGCCGTACACTTTACCCGACGCGAAATCAAGGACAACTGGCGCCTGGGTTGCCAAGTCAAGGTAAAGCAGGACATGGCCATCACCGTGCCCGCATCGGTGCTATCGGTCAAGGAATGGGAATGCACCGTCATCTCCAACAAGAACGTGGCTACATTCATAAAGGAATTTATCGTTGCCTTGCCCCCTGGCGAGCACATGGACTTCATGCCCGGCTCGTATGCGCAGATCAAGATTCCGCCCTATACGATGGACTACAACACCGACATCGACAAAGACAGCATCGGCGCCGAATACCTGCCGGCATGGGAGAAGTTCGGGCTTTTCGGACTAAAATGCCGTAACGAGGAAGCCACCGTACGCGCATATTCGATGGCCAACTATCCGGACGAGGGCGACGTCATCATACTTACCGTACGTATCGCCACTCCACCATTCAAGCCAAAGCCTCAGACAGGATTTCAGGACGTAATGCCAGGCATAGCCTCAAGCTACATATTTACGCTCAAACCAGGCGACAAGGTTCGGATGTCAGGACCTTACGGAGACTTCCATCCCATTCTCGACTCGAAAGCCGAGATGATGTGGATTGGCGGAGGCGCGGGCATGGCGCCCCTGCGCGCACAGATAATGTACATGACAAAGACCCTGCATTGCACCGACCGTGTCATGAATTACTTCTATGGCGCCCGCGCGCTCAACGAGGTTTTCTACCTGCAGGACTTCCTGCAGCTTGAGAAAGAGTTCCCCAACTTCCACTTCCATCTGGCCCTCGACCGTCCCGACCCCGCCGCCGACGCAGCCGGCGTCAAATACACCCCGGGCTTTGTCCATCAGGTCATCTACGACACCTACCTGAAGAATCATCCCGACCCCGAGGACATCGAATATTATATGTGCGGCCCCGGCCCGATGTCCGCCGCCGTCAACAAGATGCTTGACTCGCTCGGCGTCGAGCCTGAAATGATACATTACGACAACTTCGGAGGATAATAGGCGTCCGCCTACTCTCAACGGCGGGGGCGTCTGCGAACAGCAGATTCTCCCGCCTTTTCGCTCCTCTGTCATGTAATCCGGCGTTTTCACGGCTGTAAAACGCAGATTCTACCTGCAAGTGCAAAATTAGGCAATAAATTTGAAGAACTCA
>CAZETN010000080.1:0-6553 GCA_964514475.1 uncultured Bacteroides sp. | reverse complement strand
ACTACCCGCAGGGCTGGAGATTTTGCCCGAAAACAGGAGGCTTGACCTTGCTTTCCCGTCCAATCCCGGAATTACCTTTGCGCCCAGAACGGAAATGACTGCCTGATGCGGTTTAACTGAAAGACGCTAAAATGGAGGTAAACGGAAGTAGAGGCAGATTGGACAAAAACTTCAAAAGAGAAAATCCGTGAAAAAAGAAATCCCTTCCAACAAAAAATGACATAGCCGGTAGCGTGAAACCGGGCAAACCACTTGCAAGGAAGTATGGTTTTATCTGTCAGGCCAGACGAGTCGGGGTGGGCAAATAAAATCATTCTTCCCGGTTTGCTTGCTGTGATTGACGGCTTGTTCCATTTATGGACGAACGGTCATACACGGCTTTCCGCTTCCGGCTCAAAAGGACAGCGAAAAAGAAAATCATCTGAAAAGCAGTAAAAGCACCTCTTTGGCATAAGCGCAAAAGAAATGGGCTTTGTGTCATCAGTCTGAAACGATTCCACTCGTCTCAGGCGTGACGCAAAGTCCTTTTCCCTGCTTATGCGATAGGCGGCACACGGTCGCTCAAAATCCTTTTGGGCGATGGTGTGCCGACGGATAAAACCGCTTTTACGGAAAAACTTATGTGGGGAAGAAAAAAATAGGGAGATTCATATCAAAATCTCCCGTTTTATTGTTACTTTTGCATACGAAGAGTTCTTTGAAGGTTACGCAACGCGCAGAGGAATAATGCAGTAGATAACTAACTAAATCGTAACCTATTACTATCATGAGCGATTAGTATACGCTCATTTCCAATAAATTACACTCTTTTCGTAACTTCACATCGCAAAAATACGTAAAACTGAGCTAACGGCAAAAGTGCGGAGGACCCGGGATGCGCTATGTGGACGTTTTTGCGTATCTTTGTGTCAAAAACCACTATAATGGACAAGGAGTTTGAAGATATAACAGCGCCGCTGTTCGCTGCCGACGGACCGGGCGCTACGGTGATGGTGGCGCACGGGGACGAGGTCGTGTTCGAACGCGAATATGGTCTTGAGTCGTTTGAGACCGGTGTGCGCGTCGGGCCTGAGACACGGTTCAACATCTGTTCCGTATCCAAGCAGTTCAGCGCGCTGGCTTTGCTGAAACTTCAGGAACAGGGACTGCTGTCACTCGACGATACGGTGTCGGCGCATTTTCCCGAATATCGGTCGCCTATGCTGCGCCGTATCACGCTGCGGCAACTGATGTCGCACACAAGCGGAATTCCGGATATCCGTCCGCGTACCGAGGCCGAGTGGAGGTCATATCGGTCAAAATATCCGTCGAAATATGTCTCGCTGACCGATTATAAGCTGTACAGCCTGTGGGAGGAGTCGTGCCGGTACCTTGACGGTCTTGAAACGTTGGCTTTCGAGCCGGGCACGCGGTACGAGTATCAAAATCCCACCTTCCAGCTTGTGTTGCCGATTGTCGAACGAGCTACGGGCGTACCGTTTGTACGATGGATGCACGAAAACTTTTTTGCTCCGGCTGGAATGACCCATACGTCCTATCTCGACCCCGAAAATCCCGTGCTGCCCCGTCAGGCCCGTGGCTACGAGATGCGCGACGGCAAATGGCGGCTCAGCGACTACGGCACCGCCAATTTTTACCCGACCAAGGCTGACGGTGGCATTTATACGACGGCTGCAGACTTCCACCGCTATGTGCGTGCCCTTTTCGGGGGCAGGCTGGTGACGGAAGCCTCGCTGCATCAGGCCGTCACACCGCTTGTGGGTACCGACCTGCCCCATACCGGCTACGGCCTCGGCCTCTTTGTCGAGGACAGGCCCGGGTATCCGCGCAAAATCTTCCATACCGGCGACAACGGAGGCTTCTTTGCCTACGAGGGCTATTACCCTGACAGCGATGTGTTCTACTGTGTATTCGCTGCTCGTGCCGACTGGTCGCGCGAGGCCACGGCCGACGCCATCGACGGTGTACTGGACAGACACGGTCTGCTGCTGCGGCCCTGAACAAACAATCGGGGTGCCCGAGGTGTTAAAAAGGCGAACCCCTGATTGAGTAAGCCGGCGTGATATCCTGAGTGTCCCGGCTTACTTTACGTCAATCCATTATACTTGCTTATGAAAACAGTTAAAGACACCCTTCTGGAGCGCCGCAGCATACGACGCTACGAGTACGAGCCTGTGACCGACGGGCAGATGCAAATGATATTCGAGGCTGTCCGCAATACACCTACCAGTTATAACGGACAGCAGTTCAGTGTGATAGATGTATCTGACCCCGATGTCAGACAAAAATTGTATGAATTGACGGGACAGAAGCAGATCAAGACTTGCTCGCATTTTCTAGTCTTTGTGGCTGACTACAACAAGATTTCAGTCCTTGCCCGGGACAAGGGAGTGGATATGCCGCCGTTCTGCGACACTGTGGACGGCTTCACCGTCGGCACGGTCGATGCATCTCTGGCGATGATGTCGGCTGTAGTCATGGCCGAGTCGCTGGGGCTTGGAACCTGCTGCGTGGGCTATGCCCGCACGGCCGCCCCCACCGGGATTTCGGAGTTGCTGGGACTGCCCCGGCATGTCGCCGTCATCTGCGGGCTTGCTATCGGCGTCCCCCGTGAAATTCCCGACCTGAAGCCCAAGCAGCCCATGTCGCTGGTAGTACACAAGGACCGCTACCGTCAGGACGACATGACCGCCGACCTGCGACAGTACGACGACACGGTCACCCGCTACAACGCCACGCGTACCGGCACAAAGAGCGATAACGACTGGTGCGCCCATATCATCAGCTACTACCGCGAGGCAATGAATTACCGCATGGCCGACGCCTTCCGTGCCCGCGGCTTCGACTTCAGACAATGACGGCAGCCGTTTATATGAGTCAGGCCATCCCGTGGTATAAAGCGACGGGTGCGATGCCCGGAGTACGCACCGCACCCGTCGCGCTGCAGCTGCCGGATAAGGAGAGGCGAGTGCGGTTGTTTCGCGAAAATTTTGTAATTTTGCAAGCCGGAAGCCGCACTTGCGGTTGCCATACTGATTTATGCATATACTTGTAACAGGAGCCAACGGACAATTGGGCACCGAGCTGCGCGCGGTGCTGGAGCATCGTGTTCCGGGCGTGACAGACTATGTCGACCGCGCCGAACTTGACCTGACCGACGCCGCCGCCACCCGCGACTTCATCGCCCGGGGCGACTACAGCCATATCGTCAACTGCGCGGCCTATACCGCCGTCGACCGTGCCGAGGAGGAGAAAAGCCAGTGTACGGCCATCAACACCGACGCCGTGCGCACCATAGCCGCCGCTGCCGCCGACTGCGGGGCGCGCGTGCTGCACATCAGCACCGACTATGTGTTTGACGGCCGCAGCTACCGCGCCTATACCGAGAGTGACAAGCCCGCTCCGGCCTCGCACTACGGTGCCACAAAGCGCATGGGCGAGACGCAGCTGTTAGGGCTGTGCCCCGACGCCATAATCGTGCGTACCGGCTGGCTTTACTCTCCGCACGGACACAACTTTGTGCGCACCATATTGTCGCACTGCCATCCAGACGAGACCCTCCGTGTGGTAGACGACCAGATAGGCACACCCACATATGCCGCGGATCTGGCCGCGATGGTCGCCGATATGGTGCTCGCTCCGCAATGGATACCTGGCACATACCATTACTCGAACGAGGGTGTGGCCTCGTGGTACGACTTTGCCGTGGCCATAGCCCGTCTGTCGGGACATGCCGCCGACGTGCGCGTGCTGCCAATACCCACTGCCGATTATCCCACGGTGGCCGAGCGTCCGATGTTCGCGCTGCTGTCGAAAGCCAAAATCAAGGCAATCTACAACGTCACCATTCCGCACTGGGAGGCCTCGCTCAAGCGCTGCCTCGAGCGTATGAAAGACAACTGAATACCGCAAACGATAAACGATGACCCAGACTGAAGAGATAAACCGCCGGCGCACCTTCGCCATCATTTCGCATCCCGACGCAGGTAAGACCACACTTACCGAAAAACTGCTGCTCTTCGGCGGCGCCATACACGTGGCCGGTGCCGTAAAAAGCAACAAAATCAAAAAGACTGCCACCTCCGACTGGATGGAAATCGAGAAGCAGCGCGGCATCTCGGTGGCCACCTCGGTGATGGGCTTCGAATACGGAGGCTACAAAATCAACATCCTCGACACCCCGGGTCACCAGGACTTCGCCGAGGACACTTACCGCACCCTTACTGCCGTCGACTCGGTAATCATCGTCGTCGACGTGGCCAAGGGCGTAGAGCAGCAGACACGCAAGCTGATGGAGGTTTGCCGCATGCGCAATACCCCGGTCATCATCTTCGTCAACAAGCTCGACCGTGAGGGCCGCGACCCCTTTGACATCCTGGACGAGCTTGAGCACGAGCTTAAAATCAACGTGCGTCCCCTCAGCTGGCCCATCAACATAGGCGCCAAGTTCAAGGGTGTGTACAACATTTACGAGCAGGCCATCGACCTGTTTACTCCCGACAAGCAGCGTGTGAGCGAGCGCGTCGAAATCGACGATGTCAACGACCCCCGTATCGACCAGGCCGTTGGCGAGCAGGACGCCGCAAAACTGCGCGAGGACCTGGACCTCATCGAGGGCGTCTATCCCGCGTTCGACAAGGAAGCATATCTGAGCGGCAGTGTGGCCCCCGTCTTTTTCGGGTCGGCGCTGAACACTTTCGGCGTCAAGGAACTGCTGGACTGCTTCGTCGAGATTGCGCCGTCACCGCGTCCCGTCGTCACCGACGAGCGCACAGTCACTCCCGAAGACAGTGACTTCAGTGGCTTCGTGTTCAAAATCCATGCCAACATGGACCCCAACCACCGTTCGTGCATAGCTTTCCTGAAGGTATGCTCCGGCAAGTTCGAGCGCAACAAGGTCTATAAGCACGTGCGCACCGGAAAGCCCCTCAAGGTGTCGGCGCCCACAGCATTCATGGCCCAGCGCAAGAGCATCGTTGACGAGGCATGGCCCGGCGACATAGTGGGCATCCCCGACACGGGCAACTTCAAGATTGGCGACACTGTCACCGATGGCGAGGAACTGCACTTCCGCGGCATCCCCTCGTTCTCGCCCGAGATGTTCAAATACATCGAGAACACCGACCCCATGAAGTCGAAACAGCTCGAAAAGGGAATACAGCAGCTTATGGACGAGGGCGTGGCCCAGTTGTTCGTCAACAAGTTCAACAACCGTAAGATTATCGGCACGGTCGGCCAGCTGCAGTTCGAGGTCATACAGTACCGTCTGCTGCACGAGTATGGCGCGCAGTGCCGCTGGGAGCCGCTGTCGCTGTACAAGGCTTGCTGGATAGACTCTGATGACGCCCAGGCGCTGGACGCTTTCAAACGCCGCAAGCAGCAATACATGGCCGTCGACCGTGCCGGACGCGACGTCTTTCTGGCCGACTCAAACTACGTGCTGCAGATGGCCCAGCACGATTTTCCCTCCATACGCTTCAGTTTCGCCAGCGAGTACTGAGCCGACCGGTAATCGGATTCACAATCGAATTCGTCATTATGTCATTGCTGCATCCACGTCGTGATAGTCCTGTACGTCGGATTTCCCGTCAGCGAAGGACTTAATAACTTTGGCACGAAAAATAGTCCGGAGTCTGTCATGCGAGACCCCGGACTGTTTTTTGGGGCAGTCGGTCAGTGGCACTGCCATCCATGGTAGCAGCCTGATTTATTGGTGGTGGAGGCTCCGCTCCGATATGTCATTCTCTCGGGGAAGGCTTACTGAGGCTGTGTCCAGCGGAAGGTGCGGATAACGTCGCGCAGGTCGGCGCCCCAGCGGGTGCTGTCGGCGGCGCGGTACGATGTTATGATTTCGACGGACTCGGTGTCGTTGCACAGCTGGTAGATGGTGTTGCAGACGGGGCCCTCGCCGCCCTGGCGTGTGTAGGTAACGTACAGGGCGCGGGTGTCGCCGATGAGCATGCGTCCGTATTCGGGGCCGTGGGTGATGGCTCCGGCGGCGCTTTCGCGCAGGGCGAGTGTGTGGAGTTGCCGGCGTGCTTCGTCATCAAGGGGACGGTCTTCGGCCGAGGCAAATGTGTGTCTTCCGCCCGACATGGGGGTGTAGATGAATATGATGCGGGCGTAGGTGCGGAAAGCGTCGGCTTTTTTGTCATTCAGGCCAGCCTGCTGCAACACTATCCGCTCAGATTCCGAAGTCGCCGGGGAGTCGGCCTGACGGGCCTCCAGGGATTGCGGTGCCCAGAAGGTGAAGCGGCTGTTGTCACCGTAGAAAGTCCAGGGGCTTTCGGGGGTCATGGGGTCGACGGTTTCGGTCTTTACGGACTCGCTGTCTGATTTCGACTGCCATGCGCGTACGGCGCAGACGGTGGCGCCCAGGACTGCCACGACGGCGACAGCGGCTATGATGACGGGCTTTTTATGTAGATTGACCACTGTTTCCAAGTATATAGGTGAGTAGACAAGTAAATTTCACAAAATCAGTCTGTCGTCAAGTAAGTTCGGTCACTTGTTTCGTATAAGCTGATTTCTTCAACTTACTTATCGGGCGGAT
>CAZETN010000079.1:0-6646 GCA_964514475.1 uncultured Bacteroides sp. | reverse complement strand
CGGCGACCTGCCTGCCATAGCTGGCGCCAAAGTGCTGCTGCGTGCCCACGGCGAACCACCATCGACCTATCTCGCGGGCCGACGCTTCGGCATTACCGGCATCGACGCAACGTGCCCCGTCGTGCTCAGGCTTCAGCAGCGCATCAAAAGCGCGTACGATGCCGCACGTTCAGACGGACGCGACCTGCAGATTGTAATTTACGGCAGGCGAGGCCATGCCGAGGTAAACGGCCTCTTAGTCCAGACCGACGGGAAAGCCATTGTAATCGACAGTATTGACGAGCTTGACAGCATCGACTTCAGCCGTCCTGTATCTCTGTATTCGCAGACCACCAAAAGCCTTGAGGGCTTTCAGCATATCATCGCCGAAATCAGCCAGCGCATGACCCCGGGAGTAAGTTTCGAATTCGCCGACACCATCTGCCGCTCGGTCGCCAACAGGGCCGGCCACCTGCATGAGTTCGCCGCGCGTCACGATGTCATTTTATTCGTGGCAGGAGCTAAAAGCTCGAACGGTAAAATACTTTTCAGCCACTGCCACGACACCAACCCGCGCAGCTGGCTTGTTCCCGGTCCCGACGAGATACAGGCCGAGTGGCTGCGCGACGCCGGCTCGATAGGCATTTGCGGAGCCACAAGCACACCTTCGTGGCTAATGGAACAGGTTGCTGAACGCGCCGCCAGATTATGCCGCAATGCATTCAACTGAAATTCAACGCATGACACTTCAGAATTTTGTAGCAATCGACGTCGAGACCGCCAACTACTGCCCCACCAGTATCTGTTCGGTGGGCTGCGTCAAGGTTGTCGACGGGGTCGTCCATGACAGCTATTATTCACTGGTCAGGCCCGAACCTGACTATTATATCCGACGCTTTACAGCCATTCACGGACTCAGCGACAGCGATACCTGGAACGCACGTACGTTCGATGCCGTATGGGCCGATGTTCTCGGTTTTGCCGGCGGCCTGCCATTCGTTGCCCACAATGCCGCATTCGATTACCGCTGCATATGCGAGACCTGCCGTATGTACGGACTCGATATTCCGGAGCGCTTCCACTGCACGCTGGTAGCGTCGCGCCGCAAACTGCCACGCTACGTATGCCCGTCCCATTCACTGCCTGACGTATGCCGGCATCTCGGCATAGATTTCGACAACCATCACAACGCCCTGGCCGATGCCGAAGGTTGCGCGCGCATCGCCATCAAACTATTCAGAAACTGATGAACCACCATGTATTCCCATTGCTGATAGTGCTGGCCGCAACTGTATCGTGCGGAGGCGAGAAACCGGAAAGCTCCGGTACCACTGCCGAAAAAGACCTTGATACAGTCCTGGTAGCCCGCGGCGAAGCCGATGCCGCACAGGTAATGCAACTGCCCGAACGCAGCCAGGAGCGTGAGGCGGCCATACTCGAAATCCGTGCTCGCGAAAGCCGGCTTCGACGCGCCGGCATGGACAGGTCGGCCGATTCATACCACGCCGGAGCCGCACGGCTACTCGACCGTCTGTCCTCCGAAACAGAATGAAACGCATATCAATCGAGTAGGAGGTAAACACTAATCACAGGTGTTTATCTCCTGCTTTCGTGTTTACCGACCTCTCACACCACCGTACGTGCCGTTCGGCATACGGCGGTTCCTAACCTTTCGGCAGCTTCGATGCTGTATAATAACATCCTATCCAGTCATAGCCTTGTCTGTGAAGTGCTTCCGTGCTGATAGCTCGGTGCAGTATCCCGCTATCGGCTATGCGCCAGTATCCCTTGCTCGTATTACCCCATTCGTATGCCTTCCGTCTGTCTATGCCGCAGCGTATCAGATTGCGGATGCGCGTTTTAATACGCTTCCACGATTTCCATATACACATACGGATGCGACGGCGCAGCCATTGGTCTATCTCCTTGACTTTGTTTCCCATATCGGCCAGATTGTAATATTCCGTCCAACCCCGCAGGTATTGCCGCAGGGCGTCTTTGCGCTTGCCATACCCCATTCCATTGCTTCTCGAAGTGATGGCTTTGAGGCGGCGGCGCAGTTTGGCTTCGGTCTTCTGATGCAGTCGCAGGCGGCATTTGCCGCTGCTGATGTAAAAGCCGTAGCCGAGGAATTTGAGTCTGCCGATGTAGGCGACTTCGGTCTTTACTCGATTGACCTTTAGTTTGAGGTGTCCCTCTATGAACTTGCTGATACTTTCTTTGACGCGTTCGGCCGCGCGTTTGCTCCGACAGAAGATTAATCCGTCGTCGGCATAGCGCACGAACGGATGTCCGCGTCTTTCAAGTTCTTTATCCAGCTCATTGAGCATGATGTTGGCAAGTAACGGACTCAAGGGGCCGCCTTGCGGCGTGCCCTCTTCACTCGGTTCGTATCTGCCCCCTTTCATGACCCCTGCGTTGAGGTAGCGGTGAATGAGCGAGATGACTGCATCGTCCTTGACTGTGCGTTGCAGTATCTCTATCAGCCTGGCGTGATTGACCGTATCAAAGAAGCGTTCGAGGTCTATGTCCACTGCATAGCGATAACCTTGTTCCACTATCTTTGTCGCGGCTATCAGTGCACGCTTGCCTCCTCGCCCGGGGCGGAGGCCATAACTTCCCTCGTTGAACTGACGTTCATAGATGGGGCTGAGCACTTGGGCTATCGCCTGCTGAAACATACGGTCTACCACCGTTGGTATTCCCAGCTGGCGTTTGCCTCCGTTGTCCTTGGGTATATCTACCCTGCGGACGGGATTCGGACGGTATGTCCGTTGGCGAATACGCTCTTTCAGTTCCTCCCCGTGCTCTATCAGATAGCCGAGCAGTCGGTCGCAATCCATTCTGTCTACTCCTGCCGCTCCGCCGTTACGCTTCACTTGCAGATACGCCGCGTTCAGATTGGCCGGTGATAGGATTTGCTCCAAAAGAGGGTATTCCGTTTTTGGTTGTTCCGTCGTGAGACATCCGTCCACCACGCGCATGAAAGTCTGCACCCCCTCGTAGCTTTCGGCTTCCGGCCTATTCTTCGGAGGGCGGCTATCGCTCTGTGTCGATATTTTCTGCATTCTTCCTTTCATTTGATGGTGTTTGTGGTGTTCACTTCGGTTAGGTTCGACCCTTTCCTGCCGCTATCTTCGGCAGGTACTATGGTCTCGGCTGACTTCTCACGGCAAGCTTTACTCCGTCGGCTTTGAAAAAAAATATCTCCGCCGCGTCCGTGAGACCTCCCCAGTTAAGTATTCCATAGTCTTTCCGCCTTATACCTGCTTGATTTACAGCCGCGGTTCCGTATAGCTATCGAGCTTCGGTTTCTTTAGCAACCTTACCCACCTTGGACTGCCTTAATATCAAATTTATCTCCCTCTGGTCGATGAGCTAAAGGTTCTGTTCGTCAGGCCAGACGTTTGCCTCCGACTTCCTTCAGATTCGGCCTCGCGACCGACACCCTTGCCTTTGGCTGCGCACTTCCCGCTATCGGGCGTGCCCAGGACTTGCACCTGTTAGACTGAATACATGCTGGGCGAACTAAAAACGACCCGGCTGGCCATTGCGGTCAGTCGGGTTGTTATTTTTACTGTCTGTCTGAAAAAACGGACGACTTAGTAATTGCGGGCTATGACAACGCGGCGCGGCGAAGGCTTGCCGGTCACCATACAGAAGCCGGGACCGTCATCGTAACCCTCAAGGGGAATGCAGCGTATTGTGGCCTTTGTCTCAGCCTTGATGCGCTCTTCGGTTTCGGGAGTACCGTCCCAGTGGCAGAGGAAGAAACCACCGCCTTCGATTTTCTCCTTGAATTCGTCGTACGAGTCGCAATAATAAGTTTTGCTCTCGCGCATTTTCAATGCCTTCTGATAAATATTGTCCTGAATTTGCTCGAGCAGGTCGCGCACATAATTTTCTATACCTTCGAGCGGCGCCTCGTGTTTTTCGAGTGTGTCACGGCGCATGACCTCGACAACGCCCTTTTCGATATCTCGTGCTCCGAGTACCAGACGCACGGGGACACCTTTGAGCTCATAGTCGGCGAACTTGAAACCGGCGCGCTTGTTGTCGGCATCATCGTATTTGACCGAAATACCCATCTTGGTGAACTTCTCGACCAGCGGGTCAACCACATTCGAAATGGCAGCCAGTTGTTCGGCATTCTTGTATATGGGAATGATGATCACCTGTATGGGGGCAAGATGCGGGGGAAGCACCAGTCCGTTGTCATCCGAATGTGTCATTATCAAGGCTCCCATCAGACGAGTGGAGACGCCCCACGAGTTTGCCCATACGTATTCGGGTTTGTTCTCCTTGTTGGCGAATGTCACGTCGAAAGCCTTGGCGAAGTTCTGACCCAGATTGTGCGACGTGCCGCTCTGGAGGGCCTTGCCGTCCTGCATCATCGCCTCGATTGTATAGGTGTTGAGTGCACCGGCAAAGCGCTCATTGGCACTCTTGACTCCTTTTATCACAGGCATCGCCATGTATTTTTCGGCGAACTCGGCGTAAGTGTTGATCATTTTGACGGTGCGCGCCTCGTTTTCCTCGGCCGTGGCATGGGCGCAGTGACCTTCCTGCCACAGGAACTCGCTTGTACGCAGGAACATGCGTGTACGCATCTCCCAACGCATGACGTTGGCCCACTGATTGATCAGCAGAGGCAGGTCGCGCCACGAGTGTATCCAGTTCTTGTACGTGCCCCAGATGATGGTCTCTGAGGTAGGGCGTACAATCAGCTCCTCTTCGAGACGGGCGGCGGGGTCTACTACGACACCTTTTCCGTCAGGGTCGTTCATCAGACGGTAGTGAGTAACAACCGCGCACTCCTTGGCAAAGCCCTCCACATGCTCGGCCTCGCGGCACAGGAATGACTTGGGGATAAGCAGGGGGAAATAGGCGTTCTGCACGCCGGTAGCCTTGAACATGCGGTCAAGAGTCTGCTGCATCTTCTCCCATATTGCATAGCCGTAGGGTTTGATGACCATGCAGCCGCGGACTGCGGATTGCTCGGCCAGATCGGCCTTGACAACCAGCTCGTTGTACCACTGCGAATAATTGTCCTGGCGCTTGGTCAGGCCTTTGAGTTCAACTGCCATTGGTGTTGTTTTTTATTATTAACGTTAAGCGGTTGCAAAGTTAATAATATTTCGGTTAAAACCCAAAAAACGCGCCTGTACGCCCACAGCAAAGCCCCGCACGGTCTCACATCTCAAAACCGTGCGGGGCGGAAGTATTAAATTAAGCCGTAATATACTTAAAGTATGGTCATGTACTCAGGCAGTGTCAGGCAATCAGTAGTTCCACTGGCAGGCAACCATAGTCAGGTTGTCGCAACCCATGGTACGCATGTCTACTATCTGGTTGAAACGGCAGTTGATGTAGGTAAGGGCCGTGTCGAAGGAGACATCCAGGGTGGTGAGCTCGTTGTTGTTGCAAAGCAGACGCTGCAGGAATGTCTGGTTGGAGAGATTGAGTGTGCTCAAGTCGTTGTACGAGCAGTCGACAAAAAGGAGTCGGGGGCACTCGCTTACCGAAAGTTCGGTAAGGTCGTTGTACGAGCAGATAAGGTCAAGCAGCGCATTGCAGTCGCGGACACCGAGAGTCTTCATATTGTTGTCGGTGCAGACAAAAGTCGAGAGCGAGGGAAGTCCCGATACGACCATACTGCTGATGCGGTTGCCGTCAAGGTTCATATTCTGCAGGTTTGTTACACCTACAAATGTCAGTCCGGTGAGTTTGTTGTAGCCGGCATAGAGATTTTTAAGTGCGGTGCAGTTGTCGATAGTCAGGGTCTCGAGGTCGTTTCCCTGGCAGTTGAGAGTCTGCAAGGTAGGCGACGACGACAGGTCAAGCGCTACAAAGTCGTTATTGGAGACATTGAGGTTCTTGATGGCGGGTACGTCCGAGATGGTCACCTCGGTAAGACGGTTGTTGTTGATCGATACATCGGTGAGCTGGGGGCAGCCTTCGAAGTCGACTTCGGTAAGGCGGTTACGCGAGGCGTTGACTGTCGTAAGGGCAGCGTCGCCTTTGACGCTGAAGCCGGTGATGGCGTTACGCGAGACATCTACCGAACGGAGGTTCTTGAAGCCGCTGAGATTGAGCGTGCCTGCAAGTTTTTTGTCTTTCCATTTGATTTCAACGATGTGACCGTTTTCGACAACGACACCTTCCCAGGTAGAGGGTGCGTTTACGTTAACAATCTTAAGGGCCTGTGCGTTGGTGGCTGCCTCTTTTGCAGGCTGTGCCAGGAAGGCTTGGAGCTGTTTGACCTCAGCCTTGTTTACACTTTGAGCGAAAGCAATCGTGCTGCTGAGCGCGAGGGCTAACAATAATACGACTTTTTTCATAATAATTGTTTTGAGAAGAGTGATGTGTTTTTTGAATGTTATGTGTTTTCTTAATGTGATGCATCGGGGGTGCTACGGCTTATGAGATTGTTCCGATCTCGTAGTTCTCCATGCGTTTGAAATAGAAACAACATTCGGGTGATAAAGGTTTTAACTAAACGTTCAAAATTTTCACAGTTGAAAAAAGTCATAGCTCCATGGCAGGTGGCCGATCATTGCGGAAGCGGCTGTACAAGTCAGTTTCGGATATGTATCAGAATATTCGGCCGACGCCGCAGATTCTACCTGCAAGTGCAAAATTAGGCAATAAATTTGAAGAACTCAGC
>CAZETN010000078.1:0-6726 GCA_964514475.1 uncultured Bacteroides sp. | reverse complement strand
CCTGAGGAGGAGTGAGGAAAGGGCCGTTGCACTTCTTATTGGAATCTTTCATCATTCCCTTCAAGCAAAAAAAATCCGGAAATCATTGGCGTTTACCATTTTTTTTGTACCTTTGCACCGTTTATGGGCTAAAAGCCCGTAGCAATCAATTATTTTAATCATATCACCACCAAATTTCAAAAGAATGCACTTGAATTCTGAAGAAAAAGTAGAGATCTTCGAGAAGTACGGTAAGGGTAAGACTGACACTGGCTCACCTGAAGCTCAGATTGCATTGTTCTCGGTCCGTATCGCTCACTTGACTCAGCACCTGAAGTCAAACCACAAAGATCATACGACAGAGCGCGCTCTTAAGATGCTGGTAGGTAAGCGTCGTCGCCTTCTCGACTACCTGAAGCGCAAGGACATCAACCGCTACCGCGCCATCATCGCTCAAAAAGAGCTCGGTATCCGCAAGTAAGCGACACCGCAGGGACATTCAACCTCCTGCACCGCTCTGCTTAAAGACTACGCAAACGGGACTGACACCACGTGTCGGTCCCGTTCTGTATAATAACTGTTTAATAATTAATGTTTACGATAGGGGTCGGCAGCTGAAGTGTCCCCTTATTTTTTGGTTGCTGTCTTTTTCGTGGCTGTTTTCCTGGTGCTCGTGGTCTTCTTTTTCGTGGCAGTCTTCTTTGTGGCAGTCTTTTGGGCCTTGGGCTGCGCAGCCTTAGCGGCGGCCTGTTGTGCGGCGAGTTCGGCTGCAGTGGGGATCGCATTGCCATTGGCATCCATGTAACCGTCCTTAATGCACCGCTTTTTCATATTTTCGATACGCTTGTTGATATCGGGATGATCCGAGAACAGATTATTGACAAAACTGGCCTGTGCCCCTGACGCCGCCTCCATCTGCTGAAGTTTGACAAAGGCCTGCTCCATGGCAATGGGATTTTTGCCGTTGCTTTTCAAAAAATCATAACCGTAGTCGTCAGCCTCGGTTTCCTGTTTTTTCGAGTATTTCGATTTGGCAAGTGCCTGCCCTATGGCGCCAAGCTGACTATCGGTGAGCAACGCCACCTTCGAGCTTGTCGAGGCAAGGCCGTCCAGTAACGCGGAATTCAGCAGAGCCTGTTTGAATGCACGGCGTGTATCGTGGTGTGCGACATGGCCTATTTCGTGACCTATCACCCCCAGCACCTCATTGTCGGTCATGATATCCATAAGACCCGAATACACGCGCACGCTACCGTCGGCGCAAGCAAACGCGTTGACCTCATCAGTGTCATAAACCTTGAAGTTAAGCGGCATACCGTCGACCTGCGTAAGCCCCTCCGTAAGCCGGGCAAGACGCTGGCCATAAGGCGAGTCGGCTCCCAGTACTTTGTTTTCCTTGTCGCTCTGCGCCACATACTGCTGCACATACTGCAGTATATCGTTGTCGCTCAACGTCATGGCCTGCACAGCTTTGGCGCCGCCCTGAATTATGCGGCTTATATCAATCTGAGCCATACCTGCAGCGGGTATCATCAGTGAGACCGACAGCAGAGCCTTGATTAAAAAACGAGAAATCTTCATGATAATATATATTTTGGGATATCACCCGCTAATTTAATAAACTCAGCGCGCACGAAAATGTTCAGCCGGCGCACCCGGAGTAAAACCGGGATAGATCCGACCCTCAGTCGAACTGCTTGCGACGGTATACGAAATTGCGTCCGAGATAACGCTCGCGCACCACCGGGTTTTCGGCAAGCTCGTGGGCTTCGCCTTCGAAAAGTATGCGTCCCTCGTACAACAGATAGGCGCGGTCGGTAATAGACAGCGTCTCGGGGGCGTTATGGTCGGTGATAAGGATACCGATATTCTTTTCCTTAAGCTTATACACAACCTGCTGAATATCCTCCACCGCTATGGGGTCAACACCGGCAAAAGGTTCGTCAAGCATTATAAACTTGGGGTTGATAGCCAGACAGCGGGCAATTTCGGTACGGCGGCGTTCTCCGCCCGAGAGCCTGTCGCCAAGATTGTGACGAACGCCATCAAGATTGAACTCCGAAATCAGGCTTTCGAGTTTTTCGGCCTGCTGCTCCTTTGTCATCGGCGTCATC
This sequence comes from uncultured Bacteroides sp., assembly GCA_964514475.1. Taxonomy (GTDB): domain Bacteria; phylum Bacteroidota; class Bacteroidia; order Bacteroidales; family Muribaculaceae; genus CAG-873. Next base: position 4,633 of record CAZETN010000078.1, on the reverse strand, counting down.
TCAAGCACCGCCCTGATGTTGTCCTCCACAGTTAACTTACGGAACACCGACGCCTCCTGGGCCAGATACCCGATACCATACCGGGCACGCTTATAGACGGGAAAGCCTGTAATTTCGCGGTCACCGAGAAATATGCGGCCCTGATTGGGGCGTATGAGACCTGTAGTCATATAAAACGTCGTGGTCTTGCCAGCTCCGTTAGGTCCCAGCAAGCCGACGATTTCACCCTGCCGCACATTGATTGACACGTGGTCCACCACAGTGCGGTGGCCGTACACCTTTACCAGATCGTCGGTACGAAGCACCAGACTCTCCGGTTCGGACGGCGCTTCAATCTCCGCTGATATCTCGGGTACAGCAGACGTCTCGCCGGCCTCGGATGCCGGCTGGCCGCCATGCGCCGTTTCCTTGTTTTTTCTGAACAGTTTCAGCATCTTCAGATATTTCCGGGGGTTTTACTGAGGCGGCTTGCAATATAGTCGGTGAGCAGATTGATAGCCACAGTGTTGCTGCCTCCCTGCGGAACAATGAGGTCGGCATAGCGCTTTGCAGGCTCGATGTACTGCATGTGCATGGGCTTGAGCACGTCAACATAACGGTCGATTACCATCTGGGGGGTACGGCCGCGCTGTATGCAGTCGCGGGCAATGACTCGTATCAGCCGCTCGTCGGCATCGGCGTCCACAAAAACCCTGACATCCATCTTGTCACGCAGCGACGGAACACTGAGCACCAGAATACCCTCGATTATGATGACGTCGCGCGGTTCGACACGTACGGTTTCGGGCTGGCGCGTACAGGTAAGGTAGCTGTATGTCGGCATTTCGATGCTGTTTCCTTTGCGCAGTTCTTCGAGATGCGACTCAAGCAGAGTCCACTCGATAGCGTCAGGCTCGTCAAAGTTGATTTTGCTGCGCTCGGAAGGCGGTATATGGCTCGAATCCTTGTAGTACGAATCCTGCGGGAGCACGGCTACCTCGCCTGCCGGAAACGAGTCTATAATCTTGTTGACTACCGTGGTTTTGCCGGAACCGGTACCTCCGGCTATGCCTATAACTATCATTACGTCTGTCGGGTATATTATTGCTTGTTCAACATTATATGTTAACGGCAGGAATGCCGGCCGTCGAGCTGTTTTCAAACAATCTCTTATTTCCGCCAAAATTACAAAAAATTCCCGAAGTCATAAAATAAAATCACAAGGTACTCGTCGGTTGAATTAATTTTCCAAATATTTACGAATGGAAAAATTTCACAATTTGCCGATTATCAGCACATCAATTACACCTACACGTCGGATGGTCTTTTTCTCTGCCCATGCGCGACTCCATGAACTTAGCAGCCGGAACAGGCGCCACCTTAATGCCCCCCCTTCGCGATAAATCAAACAGATTAAAGGTACACACGTGCGAGACAGGGTGCGCGAGACATCCGGCGCAGCGAGGCCGGGGTCGCCATCGTCCGCGATATGCATACCTGTCAGAGCCTGTTCATAGTGACGCTCTGCGCCCCCTTAAATCACACTTTCCGTCAATTTTTAGCATAAAACTGTCAACCAAACGTATTTTTTTAACGCACTTTTTGATATTTCGGAGTAAATATACTACATTTGCAAATAGCAAGTAAAATAGCTCATAAAACATCCAATCTATTCAGGCTGAATATATCCGGCATATAAACGATTTGCACAGGCCTGATTATAATCCCCATTCAGCGCCGCCCGGTTCACCCCCGGCCCCCGGCAACATCGCAACATAATAAAACATCATACCAATACAATCATCCTATGAAGTTCAATTTCAAGGCAACAGTCGCCGCATGCGCACTGCTTGCATCGTTCACAACCGCCGTGTCGGCCCAGACTGTCGCCGTCGCTGAAGAGAAAGTGACTGTCAGCGAAGAGTTCACCCCCCACTTCTACATCCAGCCGCAGGTAGGAGCCGCCTATACCCTGGGCGAAGCCAGCTTCGACAATCTGATTTCGCCGGCCGCCGCCCTCAACTTCGGCTATCGGTTCAAACCCGTGTTCGGACTGCGCCTCGGTTTCACCGGATGGCAGGCCAAAGGCTCGTGGACATATCCGCGCCATTATTATAAATACAACTACGTGCAGGCAAGTGTGGATGCCGTACTGTCTTTCACCAACCTGTTCATGGACTATAATCCCTCGCGTGTGCTTGACGTTTATGGCGTGGCAGGCTTCGGTGCCGCATACGGTTTTCACAACAACGACGTAGAGGACCTGATCAAACTTGGCTATGCATTCCAGAAGCCTTGGTTCGGACACCGCTGGTTCTATGTAGGCCGTGTCGGACTGGGCGTCGACTTCAACCTCAGCCACCGTGTAGCCCTCAACATCGAAGTGAACGCCAACATCCTTCCGGACCGCTTCAACTCCAAAAAAGGATCGTCGGCCGACTGGCAGTACAATGCTTTTGCCGGCGTAAAAATCAACTTCGGCAAAGGTCCCAAAAAAGTTGTCGAGACTGTCGAAGAAGCAGTGATAGTCGAAGAACCTGCACCCGCACCCCAGCCCGCACCCCAGCCAGTTGCCGAACCCGCACCCGTTGAGAAACCCGCGCCTGCTCCGGCCACCCTCAGCGAAAACATTTTCTTCCGGCTCAATTCATCGCGTATCCTCGCCTCCGAACAGGATAAAATTCAGGCTATGGTGAAATTCCTTCAGGAGCACCCCAATGCAACCGTCACCGTCACCGGCTATGCCGACAAAGACACCGGAACAGCCGCATACAACCGCAAGATTTCGCGCTGGCGCGCCATGCATGTCGCCGACGAACTCAGTAAAGCCGGCATCGAGTCAATACGCATCAAAGTTGACTATAAGGGCGACACCGTACAGCCCTTCGCCGAAAACGACAAGAACCGCGTGGTAATCGCAATCGCCGAATAACCCGCGCAACAATATCCCTATCCCGAGCGCCCCGCGGACAGTTAACAGTCCGCGGGGCGCTCGATGCAAACGGCGATTATCTGATTACGGTTCTTGACACAAGTCATGCTACCGCCTGCGCAGCCCCCGCATAAGTGGCATCAGTATCCCCGGACACTTATATGTTAAATTATATTTACCGTACGCCCGTTTTCAGTTTTTTTTGTAATTTTATGCCAGAAATAAGACGTGGTCCGCGACCTGCGTCCAACATTGCTCTGACACGAAATACAACACCTTACACAACCGATGAAACTAACACTATCAATCGATTACCGGACTGCATGGGGCGAGACCCTGCATGTCACCGGTGACATCCCCGCCTTAAAGGATTGCCCTGCGATGTCCCTGTCCGGCGCACGTACATGGACACTGACTGTCGATGTTCCGGACAACACTGCGGATTTCAGCTACAGCTACGTAGTACGGCATGACAACGGCGCCGTACGCAGCGAGTGGGGAAAACCGCATAAATTCATACGCGGTAACGCAGTAAAAAACATGACTATCTTTGACCGGTGGCAGGAAATGCCCTGGAACAAAGCCTTCTATTCAACCGCTTTCACCGACTGCATAAACTGCCGCAAACACCGCGCGGCTGCTACGGTTCCGCGCCGTCAGTCGGTTACCCTGCGCATCCCCGCTCCAATGATTCGTCCTGACGAAATTCTGGCTGTCACCGGCGAGAGTTCCGCTCTGGGAGGCTGGAACCCGCGCAAGGCCCTGACACTCAGCGACGCTGCCTTCCCCGACTGGGAAATCACGCTTGACCAGACCACCATCCCGGCTGGCACACAGTTCAAATTCATCATCCTCAAGGCCGCCGACGGTCAGGTTGTGGCGTGGGAAAACGGCGATAACCGCCGCATGCCCGCATTCGCCCCCGAAGCTGCAGACGCCGTGGTGTACAACTGCCAGCCCTTCCAGAATCCGACTTCGCCCTGGCGCGGTGCCGGCACAGCCATCCCTGTGTTCTCGGTACGCACTGACGAAGATTTCGGCGTCGGCGACTTCTACGACCTCATGCAGATTATCGACTGGGGCGCCGAAACGGGTCAGACCTTCCTCCAGCTGCTGCCTATCAACGACACCACAATGACCGGCACATGGACCGACTCTTATCCGTATAACGCCAATTCCACTTTCGCGCTTCACCCCATGTACCTGCGGTTGTCCGAACTCGGCTCCCTCAAGAGCAAGAAGCGCATGAAGTACTTCGCCGATCTTGCCGCCGAACTCAACGCGCTCCCCGAGATCGACTATGAGCGAGTCAACAACGGCAAGACCGAGTACTGCCGCGAAATTTTCGCGCAGGAAGGCGCCAAGGTGCTCGCATCGGCCCAATTCGCCGACTTCATGGCCCGCAACGAAGGCTGGCTGCCCAACTACGCCGCCTTCTGCGTACTGCGCGACAAAAACGGAACCCCCGACTTCTCGAAGTGGGGCGAATATGCCGAATACACCCCTGAAAAGGTGCGCAAGCTCATCAAGGAAAATCCCGATGAAATCGGCTTTGTATATTACATCCAGTTCAACCTTGACAAACAGATGCACACCGTGCGTGAGTACGCCCACAGCAAGGGCATAGCCATAAAGGGCGATATCCCCATAGGCATCTCGCGTACCAGCGTGGACGCATGGACTGACACCCGGCTGTTCAACATGGACTGTCAGGCCGGCGCT
>CAZETN010000077.1:0-6762 GCA_964514475.1 uncultured Bacteroides sp. | reverse complement strand
AGGATTATTCGTGGCCCGGAAACATCCGCGAGCTCAAGAACATAGTCGAGCAGATAGCCCTTTTCAACGCCGGCACAACCGTCGATGCCGACATCATACGCACCTACCTGCCTCGCGGAAGCCGTCCCGGTACCCCGGCACGGACTTCGTCGCACAGCTACGGCGAGGAACGCGAGGTGCTCTTCAACATGATATTCAACCTGCGCGCCCGCATCGACGAGCTTGAGGAAAAACTTCGTGACAGCCACTCACGCGGTCCCCTGACCCGGGCAGTGGACGTGTCCGACTATCCCACCGCACTGGTGCCGCGGTCGATGACAGACGGCACCCGCCACATCTTCGACCCCGGTTTCCGAAACGAAGAACCCGCGCCGGCACACCCCAACGAACGCGAGCGGATAGCCGAGGCCCTCGTGCGCAACGACGGACGCCGCAAGGCCGCCGCCACCGAACTCGGTATCTCCGAACGAACCCTTTACCGAAAAATACGCGAATACGGTCTGGAATGAAACAAAATCCCAAATCCCTCCCGTGCCTGCGCGCAGCCATCCGACTGCTTGCCGTGTCGGCATGCCTGCTGTTCGCGGCTCCCGCATGCAAAATAAGCTACACCCTCAACGGTGCATCGCTCGACTACAGCGTGTACAAGACCATCCACGTCTCCGATTTCCCGATACGTGCCGCCCTGGTCTACGCCCCTCTGCAACAGACCTTTGAGAACGAACTGCTCGACTACATCCAGCGCAATACGCGCCTGCAGACCACCGACGGAGCCAGCGACCTGGAGCTGAGTGGCGAAATAACAGGCTACGCACTGTCACCACAGGCGGTAACCGAGGACGCATACGCATCCAAGACCCGTCTTACCATAACCGTACGCGTCAGATACACCGACAACAAGAACGACAAGAACAACATCGACCAGACCTTCTCGGCATACCGCGATTTCGATGCCACCGAACTGCTTATCGACGTCCAGGATCAGCTGTGTCAGGAAATATGCAAGGAACTTGTCGACCTGATTTTCAACGCCACTCTCGGCAACTGGTAACAACTCTTACATACCCATGAAAACCGACGCCGAACATCCTTACTTCATCTACGACGACCTGCTGCGGCTGCGCGACCACGCCGACGGACTTGACGCCGACGAACTGCGCCGGCTCAAGGAGCGCATAGCCCTGAATGCCGCCGACCCGGCTGCCGCCGCCGCTCTGGCTAACCTCGGCGGCGACGACTGGCTCAGCTTCTACCCGGCAGACGACCGGGCCAAAGGTCCTGACACAGGAAACGCCATCGACACCTTCCTGAACACCTTCGGCTCGCAGAATGCCGCCGAGACAGCCCGTCTCGAACAGCTGATTTTCAATCCTACCCCCGACTACGCCACCACTCTGGCGCTGGAGGAACAGGCAAATCCCACCATCGGCGACACTCCCGCCGACGAGCAGGACGCCATGCTTGACGCCTTCATCGCCACACACCCTCTGGAAACCGCGAACCCGAAAGCCGAAAATACGGCACCGAGGCACGCGGCAGCCACGGACGGTGCGGAGACAGGTACCGGGACCGTTTCGCTGCCGTCGGACATACCGGCCACCGAAGCAGAAAGCGCCGCACAATCCGATACCGACTCAAGACCCGATATACACAAGCAAAAACCGCAGGCCAGACCGGCTCAGACCGCCTCGCCTGCCACCTCGCTGCAGGAAACACTGGCGAAGAGTTACATAAAACAAGGCCGTTATCAGAAAGCCTACGACATTATTTCCGAATTAAATTTGAATAATCCGGAAAAAAGTGCTTACTTTGCAGACCAATTGCGGTTTTTGCAGAAAATCATACAGATACAGCAGGCCCGCGCAGCCCGTCAGAGCTGAGGAAGGCGCCCTGCGCCGCACAAACCGCAATAAGCCGGCCAGTCAACACACATCCGACAGACCAATCGAAAAAACCAACGAAAATTACACTATATAATCAATGTATATCGTACTTATCATCCTTACCGTTATCGTAGCCATCCTGATGATTGGCATAGTGCTGATTCAGAAGTCGAAAGGCGGCGGCCTGTCGTCGCAGTTCGGTTCGGGCAACCAGGTTCTGGGCGTCCGCGGCACCAACTCGTTCCTTGAGAAAACCACCTGGACTCTCGCCGCCCTGATTCTGGTTCTCAGCGTATGCACCGCCTACGCCATGCCCACCGGCGAGCAGCAGTTGCGATCATCTGGAACTAATTAAACCCCGTATCCCGCCAAGCCCCAGGCCAACAGCTTCGGCACCGAGAGCGAAGCCCCCGCTGCTCCCGCCACCCCCGCAGCTCCCGCCCAGGCTCCGGCTGCTCCCGCCCAGAGCGGCAACTGATTTCCGGCTAAACGATAACCCGCCGTACACCAGGCTGACAGACCCACGGGCCTGTCGGCCTTGAGTTGTATAGGCACAAACTATTTGCCAGTGCAACGTTCCGATTTTGAAATAATGGCGCCGGTAGGCTCGTTCGAGTCGCTGCACGCAGCCATCGACGCCGGCGCCGACGCCGTATACTTCGGGGTCGGCCAGCTTAACATGCGCTCGCGCTCGAGCATCAACTTCACGCTCGACGACCTACGGCAGATTGTAGCTGTGTGCCGCCAGCACAATGTGCGCACCTACCTGACCCTGAACATCATACTCTACGATGCCGAGATGGCGCAGGCTCGCGAGGCGGTAATCGCCGCACGCGACGCCGGCATCACGGCCATCATAGCGAGCGATCCCGCCATAATAGAGTATGCCCGAAGCCAGGGCGTCGAGGTACACATCTCGACCCAGGCGAACATATCCAATTACGAGACGCTGAAATTCTACGCCCGATGGGCCGATGTCATGGTTCTCGCCCGCGAGCTCAACATGGAGCAGGTCAGCGCGATACACCGCCGAATAGCCGATGACGACCTGCGCGGACCATCAGGACGCCCCGTGCGCCTTGAAATGTTCTGCCACGGCGCGCTCTGCATGGCTGTCAGCGGAAAATGCTACATGTCGCTGCACCAGATGGACTCGAGCGCCAACCGCGGTGCCTGCACGCAGATATGCCGACGCTCGTACACCCTCACCGACACTGAGACCGGACGACAGATCGAGGTGGACAACAAGTACCTGATGTCGCCGAAAGATCTCAAGACAATCCACTTCCTCAACAAGATGGTGGACGCCGGTGTCACAGTGTTCAAAATCGAGGGACGCGCCCGCGGACCCGAATATGTACGCGTGGCCGTCGAATGTTACTCGCAGGCGCTGCAGGCCATCTGCGACGGCACATACCTCGACAACCCGAACCGCTGGGACGAGCAGCTTGACCGAATCTTCAACCGCGGATATTGGGACGGCTACTATCAGGGCCAGCTTCTGGGCGAGTGGTCGGCCAAATACGGTTCGTCGGCGACCCGTGTAAAACAGTATATCGCCAAGGGTGTCAAGTACTTTTCGGCAATAGGCGTGGGCGAGTTCCAGATGGAGGCCGGCGAACTCTGTGTCGGAGACGAAGTGGTGATAACCGGACCCACCACCGGTGCCCTGATCGTTCCGGTCACCGAAATCCGCGTCAATCTCAAATCCGTCGAAAAGGCCGTCAAGGGCGGCGCATTCTCCATCGCCGGCCCCGCAAAAATCCGCCCCTCCGACAAAATGTACAAATGGGAGCATACAGCAGTCGCCCCGCGCCATCCCCGTTTCTGAACAAAAGCCTTGCGGCAAGCTCCCGCACCCGGGAAAATCCGGTTGCATGCCCGCCCACCGAGTCTGAGTGGCGTCAGACCATTACTGATGCTGAACTGCCAATTGCCAGTCAAAAAAAATGTCAACCCCCTTTGTCAAGTGGAGCCGCCGATACCTGTCGTGGGAGCTGTGGATACTGATAGCCGTAATAGTGTACCTGCTCTTCTTCCAGGAAAACTCCTCGGATAAAATCTACGCCTACCAGCAGACAATCGACAGCCTCAAGGCCGAAATCCGGGCGCAGAACGACACCATGGCCTACTACCGCGAACTAAACCGGCGCCTCGACAACCACGACCCCCAAATCAGCGAGAAAGTGGTACGCGAACACCACAATATGAAAACTGTCGACGAGGAGGTATACATCTTTACAACCACACCCGCCTCGGACAAAACCACTGACTGATTATGAAACTCGCGACCAACATACTCATATACTGCGGCCTGCTGCTTGTATGCGCCGGAGTAGCCATGCCGCTCTTCGTAGGCGTGCAGGGAATTATGTTCAAAATCATATTCACCGCCGGTGCGGTCACATCACTGGCCGGACGCCTGATGGAACGTTGCGACAGCCCCTGGCTGCGCGTAAAACGCCTGATGCGCTTACAGGTGTGGAGCTCGGTTTTCTTCTGCGCTGCAGCTTTCTTCGTATGGTACTCACGCACCACTACCGACTGGCTGGCATTCACCCTTGCCGGAGGCGCCGTACTGGCATACGTTTCGATAGCGCTGCCCATCGTGCAGAACAAGGCCGCCCGCGACGCACAGCAAAACCACGGCAAAGACTGACAGGATGCCACGGACACTGTACGTCAGCGACATGGACGGCACTCTGCTCGGCAATGACGCCCGTGTCAGCGCCGACACCGCACGCATTCTGAGCCGCCTCAACGACAGCGGCATAATGTTCACCGTAGCCACAGCCCGCACTGCCGCCACTGTCGTGCCGCTGTTGCGGGACTGCGGCATGCGCCTGCCTGCCGTCGTAATAACCGGCGCAGCCGAGTGGCACTTCGACGAAGGCCGCTACACCGATGTCCGCTATATGACACCACAGCTGGCAGCCGACATCGACACCATTTTCGCCGCCGAAGGTCTTCACCCTTTCGTATATACCCTTGCCGACCCGGCTCAGCGCATGACCGTATATCACGGAGCCGACTCCCTGAGCCCTGTCGAACAGAAGTTTGTCGACGAACGCAAAAATCTCCCCTTAAAGAAATTCTGTCTCGGCGCACAGCCTCCCCGCTCGCCTGACCCGGACCGCATCATGTACTTCGCCATGGGCCGTCCCGACATCGTGGCACGAGCCGCGCAGCGCCTGCGCGAACTGCCCGAATGCCACATCTCGCATTACGCCGACACTTACAATCCGGACACGGCACTGCTCGAAGTTTTTGCCGCACACACCGACAAAGCCCGTGCCGTCCTCGCTCTAAAAGAGCGCCTCGGCGCCGACCGCCTCGTTGTATTCGGCGACAACCTCAATGACCTGCCTATGTTCCGCGTCGCCGACACCTCAGTTGCCGTCGCGAATGCCCTCCCCCAGGTCCGTCGGGCAGCCACACTCACAATCGGTCCCAACACCGCCCCCTCCGTAGCCGCATTCATCGCCGCCGACCAGCATCTCGCCGTCTGACGCGCCCTTGTCATGCCTATCGTTCTGCGGGCGGCATCGCAAAGCGGGACAGGAGCGCCGGAGTCCAGCGGTCCGGGTCCATGCCGAAGTGGCGCAGCATCCGGGTGACGGGAGGTTCCCTGCGGTCGGGTGCGGAGGCGCATTTGCGCTCGTATTCAAGCTCGGCGCCGGTCAGGGGGAACACCTGCAGGAATTCCACCGTCTTCACCGTCGAAAGCGACACCCGGCTGCATTCGTAAATATCGGGTTCGGGGCAAATCAGAATGGCGCCGCTGAATGGGCAGCCCGGTGCGAAAGGACGGTTGTCAGGGCCGGAGAACGTGTGTCCCCACATCATCCAGGAACCGGTTTGCAAGGGCAGACGGGCCATATCCTTGAGCAGCCGTATGGGCCAGTAGTTGCGCTCGTCATCAAGCCCCTTTTTCGACAGGTCCCAGTCAGCGGGCAGATATATCAGCAGTTCGTCGCGTTCAGGCACCAGCGATTCAAGGCACATGTCCTTAGGAACGTCCATACGGTGTGCTCCGGCACCTATTGTACACAATGTCAGATATTTGCGGCCGGAAGCGGCCGGAATGACAGCTATGTCGATATGGACGCCCGCCGATATAACCTCGTGCAGAACGTAGCTGATTTCTCCGAATGTCTCCTCGATATATTCGGTAACCTCGTCCATCTCGGTATCGGTGTAATGTTCGAGCCGCTCCACATCGTCGCCGTTCTTCCCGGCTTCGAGCGCCCTGCTCCACAAAGCCAGGGCCGTCGCCTCCGCCCTCTCCATGTCGTCCGACCACATGAAGTCGATGGACTTATCGGTGCCGGCTCCTGTATCAACCACCATAAAGCCGGAATATACGGATATACTGTTCACATCCGCCCATGGAGTCGTCACGACGCGTACGTATTCGGGACCCTCGCATTCCAGAACGAACTCCAGGCCCTCGGCCGTCAGCACGGGGCTGATCCCTATATCACGTGCACTGGTATATTCACCGTTAAGACCGCGAACGAGAGTCCAGTACCTGAGCACAAGCGTGACCAGCAGCACCAGCCCCCACCGGAGCGACCCGAGCACGAACATGGCTACAGTCGCCGCAACCAGCAGCCACAGTACGATCCTGACTGATAACGGCGACTCGGACAGTACAAAGTATCTGAAGGCACACCACAGGTATGTAAGTCTGTTTTTTGCCGGCGACAACAGCATATCGTCTACGTCGCCCGATTTCGGTTCGGGCAAGTTGCCCGCAGTATATCGCTTCATAAAATCATTGTTTTTACGTACACGCCACAAATTTATCAATTTTGCTCAAAACTAAGAGTATGTTTACTTTTAAACCAAATTAAACATTAGGAGTGTGAAAAACCCT
>CAZETN010000076.1:0-6776 GCA_964514475.1 uncultured Bacteroides sp. | reverse complement strand
GACAGTGCCGGTGTTTTCGACCACGTAGGGGAGGTAGCGGCGCAGCAGGGCGGCTCCGTTCCAGTTCAGGATTATGACGGCGCAACGCGCCTTCGGGGGTGTATTGGTGTCAGGGGTCATAGATTGTTTTGCCGTGTTTTGTCGTATTCGGCTATTTCGTCAGCTGTCAGGCGATGTTTCCAGCGGTTGTGTGTCCACAGCCATATGGACGGGTTCTGGCGTATATTTTTTTCGAGTAGGCCGAAGTATTTGTCCGTCAGCTCAAAGGGTTGCGTATCGGCGGCGTTTTCAGTAAGTCTGACCACATTTACGTGGTAATGTCCGCGTGCGGGCTTTGTTATGTCCCAGTAAACGACCGCCATGCCGAGGCGCCGCGCCAGAGTTTCGGTTCCGGTAATGACTTTTGTCGGGCGTCCCAGAAAGGGAATGATGTGCACCGGGTCACCGTGGCTGGGCTTCTGGTCGCTCATGAAGCCGGTTACCGACACAATGTCCTGGCGCCGCATCTCTATGAATTTGCGCAAGGCCGAAGCTTTGGGTATGGATACTGAGCCGAACCGACTGCGTACTTTCAGCATGAGCCGATCGAATACAGGGTCGCGCAGAGGCCGGTAGATCTGGCAGAACAGGTCACCGTTGTCTAACTGTCCGGGGCAGTGGAGGGTTATGGATGGCGCCCATTCCCAGTTACCGCAGTGTGAAAAGTATGCTACCACCGACCGTCCCGCGTTCATCCCGTCGGTTATATTTTCGAGGCCCGACCAGGTGAAACGCTTTTTTATTTCGGTGTCACTGACGTGCAGCAGTTTGATTGTTTCCACCACATAGTCGGCAAAGTTGCGGTAGAACTGACGGCGTATAGCGCGGATTTCGGTCTCCGATTTTTCAGGAAAGCAGGAGCGCAGGTTTTCGGTGACCATACGGCGCCGGTAGCGGACGACATTGTATATGAATGCCGACATAAGGTCGGACAGTGCATACAGGACTCCGAAAGGCAACCGTGCGACAGCCTTCAGGATGCCGTAAAGACAGCGGTAGGTTATGTTTTCGGTTCGGGATGCCATATCAGTCGGTTATAATTGTAGCGTTCATCGCCTCGCCGTCGTCAGTCACCGAATCGAGTCGTACCTTTACGACGGTGTTGTCCAGTTCAGTTGCGGCGTCGGTCAGTATCTTTATATAGTTGTCGGTAAAACCGGTCATGGGATGTCCCGGACGCGGATGCTCGAGCAGCACCGGTCGCACCGTGCCTGTGTAACGTTGCATGAACTCGCGCAGTTTTTCTTCGCTCAGGCCGAGCATGCGTCCTGTGCGGCGGTGTGCCACGTCGGCCGGAACTTTGCCTTCGAGTTCGAGGGCGCGGGTGCCCGGACGCTCGCTGTAGACGAAAACATGCAGACGCGATATGTCGAGCGAGCGGCAGAATTCGAAACTCTCGGCGAAGCGGTCGTCGCTTTCGCCCCTTGCGCCTACAATCAGGTCCACACCGATGAAGGCGTCGGGGATAAGACGGCGCACGGTTTCGATTTTGTGCCGGAAAAGTGCGGTATCATAGTGGCGCCTCATCAGTCTGAGTACCTCGTCCGAGCCGCACTGCAGCGGTATGTGGAAATGTGGCATGAAACGTTTCGAGGTAGCGCAGAACCCGATGAGCGAGTCGGTGAGCAGGTTCGGCTCGATTGACGAGATGCGGTAGCGCTCGATGCCCTCTACTTCGTCAAGGGCACGGCACAGTTGTTCGAAGGTCTCGTCGGAGCCTTTGCCGAAATCGCCGATGTTGACTCCGGTTATCACTATCTCCTTGCCACCTTCGGCGGCCACCTGTCGCGCCTGTCGCACCATCTGTTCGATAGTGCCGGAGCGCGAACGTCCGCGGGCGCGTGGAATAGTGCAATAGGTACACCAGTAGTCGCAGCCGTCCTGTACCTTGAGGAAGTAGCGTGTGCGGTCACCTCGCGAGCACGACGGAGTAAACTCGCGCATCTCGCGGAAGTCGGTGACCTCGGTGAGTGTGGTGTCGCGTGACTGCCGCCAGTCGGCGATGAATTTCAGCAAGCGGTCCTTTTTGTCGGTGCCGGCAACCACGGCCACGCCGTCGATGGCGGCGATCTCGTCAGCTTTGAGCTGTGCGTAACAGCCTGTCACCACTATGGCTGCGGCGGGGTATCGGCGGTGGAACGACCGTATGGCCTGACGGCACTTCTTGTCTGCGACTTCGGTCACCGAGCAGGTGTTGATGACGATGAAGTCGGGGACCTCGCCCGCTTGTACGCGCCGAATTCCGGCTTCGGCGAAGGTGCGTGCGACCGTCGAAGTCTCGGCGAAGTTGAGCTTGCAGCCGAAAGTGTGGTAAAGAGCCGTTGTATTCTGAAATACCGAGTAATCAGTCATAATCTGTATCAAAACGTTCTGATGTTGTGCCTCAGAACTGGAAGTAGATAAACGGGGGCATATCCTCGCCGCGCAATTCGAGCACCGCCTGCACCACGATGACGAAGCACAGCAGTTTCACTATCCACGGCGAACGTACAAACCGGGCGCCGGCCTTGGGCCAGAAATCATCGGGCATCGCATGTGCGGCGATTATCGCCACCATGAGCAGGAACCACAGCCAGCGCACGGCCAGAAAGGGCTCGAGGTAGTCCCACGAAAAATCGCTGAACGAGTGTGCAATGATTGCCGTGGCGTCGCCGAAACTGTCGGCGCGGAAATAAACCCATAGCAGCGCCACTACTGACATTGTCACAGTCCACGATACAAAGCGGACAATGCGGCCGTCGCCGGTTCTCCGCAGTACCGGCAGACACGCCTTATGCACTGCCAGGCCGCCTCCGTGCATGGCGCCCCAGAAAACGAACTTCCAGGCCGCCCCGTGCCACAGACCGCCTGCCAGCATGGTGACAAAGCTGTTGAGGTATGTGCGGGCGCGTCCGCGGCGGTTGCCGCCGAGCGGTATGTAGATATAGTCGCGGAGCCATGTTGACAGCGAGATGTGCCAGCGATGCCAGAAGTCGGTGAGGTTGGTGGCCTTGTAGGGAAAATTGAAATTGGGCGCCAGCCTGAACCCCATGATGAGGGCTATGCCTATGGCCATGTCCGAATAGCCCGAGAAGTCGCAGTAAATCTGCATTGTATATCCTATGATACCCATCATGCACTCGAAGCCGGAGTAGGTGGGGACGCCGTCTGGTCCGAGGGCGAAGATAAGGTCATTGTACTGCGATATATAGTCGGCTATCACCGCCTTTTTGACGACACCGATGAGTATGAGCCAGAAACCCATGTAAACCTCGCACTTGCGGGGGCGGTGGTTGCGTGCTATCTGAGGCAGAAAAAACGAGGGGCGTGTTATGGGGCCTGCGAGCAGCGCCGGAAAGAATGACAGGAAGAAGGCGTACTCGAGCCATGTCCGCGTGGGTTCTACGCGTCCGCGGTATACATCGACGATATAACTTACCGACTGGAAGGTGTAGAACGAAATTCCGACAGGGAGTATGATGTCGAGCGGTGAAAAGTTAGAGCCTACCATCTGCGCCCAGTTCCACATAAAGAAGTTGGCGTACTTGAAGTAGGCGAGTATACCCAGCGAGCATGTCAGCGATACAGCGACGCAGGCCTTGCGCAGAGATTGGCTGCCTGTGCGGGCCATCAGCCGCGACATCAGCCAGTCAATCAGCGATGTGGCTATCAGCAGTACAACAAAGAGCCCGGAGGATTTATAGTAGAAAAACAGTGAGAAGACCAGTACGAATACCGTCATCCGCGTACGGTTTGACTTGACTGCCGCGTAGAGCGGAATGAAAACCAGAAACAGCGCCCAGAACAGTCCGCTCGAAAACAGAAGCGGCTCCCCCGGGGTGTAGGCCAGTTGTGCGAATATGTTGCCGATCAGGTCGCTCATAAGTCAGGCTTGCGATACTGTTATTTTTCGTTTGGCTGATGCACGAATACGCGCTTGGGGCGCGCGGTATTTTCGGAGGGGCAATCCATAGCGATCGGGTGTGAGGCGTATCTGGGCATCCAGCGTGCCACCGAATCCATCCACAGCGCCGAAGAGGCCTGAGTGGGGTGGGCGCCGTCCTTCTTGCGCTCGAAGTGCATGCCGTTGCTGCGGAAATACGAGCCTTGGGGGACATTCGAGGCGATGAGGTCGTTGATGCCGGTGTCCTCCTTCCAGTTCGGCGGCCCTATCCATACGAATGGAATGGAGCCGATATCGCTCACCATCTTCTTTACATACCGGGCGCGTTTGTCGGCTATGTCGCGCACGTTGAGCTCGTTCGCGCCCAGACATATGAAGATGAAGTCAGGATTCAGGCGCGAGATATACGAGCGCAGTTTGTCGCTGCGGCCCCAGACCTCGCTTGTGGAGCTGTACCAGATTACTGAATACAAGGTGTGGCCGTTGGCCTTGGCGTAGGCCGCCAGCCGCGGCGACAGACCGTCGAGCATGGAGTCGCCGATGAACAGTATCGTCTTTGCCGCCGTGTCGCAGGGGACATCGAGGGCCCGGTGAGCGAACTGGGCGCCGTCGGTGAAGGGGCTTCCGTAATCGGCTCCGGCACTTCCGTCCGACGCGGCACTTCCGTCCGCCGCCGTCACCGTTTCGGACCGGGGTGCGTCTTTTGCCGGCGTCCGCGTGTCATCGCCTGCGAAGGCCGTTTTCAGGGCGGGCGTCTGTGCCTTTGCTTCGGTAAGTGTGGCTACAAGCCGTGTCTGTTTAAGTTCGTGGTCGCCTACAGTAAGCGGTCCCGCCAGCTCGATTATGCCGAAAATCAGCAGCGCTGTCAGCAATAGCCACCAAAGAGGACGGTAGTTGCGGAACATGGTGTTTGGCCGATAGGTGTTTGGTTTTAGAAAATGGAGCCGTGCCTTAACGGGTGATGACCCGGTCGGCGCCTGATGCGGTGATGCGATAGCGGGTAAGTCCGAATCCGCGTTCAGCGGCTACACCCGACAGAGGTGTTCCGAAATTCTCGAATACGGCATAAGTGCTGTGGCAGACCGGACATTCGGCCTCATGGCTGTCGTTGACAAATACGCGTATGTCGCGTTTGCACTCCACCGGGCAGCACAGGTCGTACACTACGGGGTTGCCGTAATAGTCCGCCACCAGCAGCAGGCCGCCGAACCCTGTGTAGTCGGATACGGCATAGAAAAAACCGGCAGGTTCGTGCAGGTCTTTGATGAAACGCCTCGAGTCAAGAGCGCCGTGTACGCCGTATACGTCCCACGATTGCTGGCCGCGGAACACGAGGTTTACCGGAGCATTGGGTACGCGTGTGTCGTCAACGTGGCTGCACGAGGCCGTCGCAGTCACGAGAAGGCCTGCGGCAAACAGTGCCGCAAAGCCTTGTCTGATGAGTCTTATGTGGTTGCGTGCTGTCATTACAGTCCGGCAACGTGTCCCAATGCCGAACCGAAGTGGTCGGCGACCCTCTGCATCTGCGGCCCGATGATGGGGCGCAGCATGGCCGGTATATCGATATCGACATCGGTTACGACTTCGGTTTTGTCGGATTGGCCTTCGACAGGGTTCAGGGTCAGCGACAGCTCTATGCGCAGGGGGAAGGTGCAAGACATGCGCACAACCTTGTCGGTGCATTCGGTTACAGTGAAAACTATCGAACCGACCTGTTTCGATACCATGGTAATGGTGTCGCGTGTAAAGGACAAATCGCCGATGCGCTTGCGTACGTCCTCGGGCATATTGTCGATTTTATCGGCGAACACTGTCATGTCGCTGAATTTTTCAGCGATTTTGTCGGCAGGCAGGTTTACAGTAGCAGGGGAGCCGGTATATTTGGCCATATCGGAAATTCGGAAATAAGTGGGGGGGCCGGACCGTGTCGCGGAGAAGGCCCCGGTTACTAAATAAATCAGCGCTTGGCCCAGTTGGCGGGGTCTTCGCGCCACTCGCGCAGAGTCTCGATGTCGGCTTCCTTGATGTAGTTGATGGCAAGAGCCGACTCAAGCATGGCGTTGTAATTGGACAGGCAGTACAGTTTTACGTTGGCTTTCTTGAAAGCCTTTTCGGCCTGAGGGAAGCCGTATGTGAACAGGGCAACCATGCCTATGACCTCGCAGCCGGCGGCGCGCAGGGCCTCGACAGCCTTCAGCGAGGATTTGCCGGTTGAAATAAGGTCCTCGATAACGATAATCTTCTGGCCTAACTTTACGGTGCCTTCAATCAGATTTTCGAGGCCGTGGTCCTTGGGGGTAGAGCGTACATAGACATACGGCAGGTTGAGCAGGTCGGCAACCAGCGCACCCTGGGCGATGGCTCCGGTGGCAACACCGGCGACACATTCGGCTTCGGGGAATTTCTCGCTGATGAGACGGGCGAGCTCTATTTTGATGAACGAACGCACTGCAGGGTACGACAAAGTCTTGCGGTTGTCGGTATATATTGGCGAATTCCAGCCGCTGGCCCATGTGAAGGGATTGTCCGGCTGCAACTTTATTGCGGAGATACTCAGAAGTTTGTCGGCAAGAATACGTTCAACTTGTTTCATGATACTTGTTTGTTTTTGTGGCGCCTCCGGCGATATGGGACGCCTGAATGATTGATTTGCAAAGTTACTTAATTAATGTTACAAAGTTCAACATTCGTGCCAAAATAAAAGCCCTTTTTGCATTTATTAAGCACGCCTACTCTCAACTGGCAAGTGCAAAATTAGCGATAAGTCGGAAGAAAACATTCTTGGGCGTGTCAAAATTAAGTTTTTTACGTGGTCTGCGGTTGACTTTATACTGGATTTCACTACTGTCCACTT
>CAZETN010000075.1:0-6780 GCA_964514475.1 uncultured Bacteroides sp. | reverse complement strand
AAATTATAAGGGCACCATCATCAACGGCCTGGTAATCATGACACTCGGTTATGTTGTCCTTGCCATTCCCATTCTGCACACCGAGGGCAACCACACCTGGCTGCTGGGCCTGACATGCGTGGCGCTGTTCCTCATCGCTTTCGGCAACGGCCTCTTCAAAGGCAACCTGCAGGCCATTGTGGGCCAGCTGTACGACAACCCCAGATATGAGAAACAGCGCGACTCCGGTTTCCAGATTTTCTATGTATTCATCAACATCGGCGGCCTTATCGCCCCCTTCGTGGCTCCGCTGCTGCGCTCATGGTGGCTTAACGTCCACAGCATGGTGTATAATGCCGACCTGCCCGAAATGTGCCACAAGTTCCTCAGCGCCACCGACACGATGACCGCCGAGAACATGGAGAACCTCTACGCACTGGCAACCGCCGCCGGACATCAGGCAGGCACCGACCTGCAGGCATTCTGCTCGCAGTACCTCGAGGTGTTCAACACAGGCATCCACTACTCGTTCATCGCTTCGGTGGCCGCCATGCTCATATCGCTTACAATCTTCCTTGTCACCAAGCGTTCGCTGCCCACCCCGGCGGCCCGCGCCAAGGCTGAGACCGTTAAATACACCAAGGAGGAAATCCAGAGCCAGGCCAAGGAAATCAAACAGCGCATGGCCGCCCTCTTCGCCGTGCTCGGCATCGTGATATTCTTCTGGTTCTCGTTCCATCAGAACGGCACATCGCTGTCGCTCTTCGCCCGCGACTTTGTCAAGACCGATACCATCGCCCCCGAAATCTGGCAGGCCGTCAACCCCTTCTTCGTGATTGTGCTTACCCCGCTTATCATGTTGCTCTTCGGCGCACTGAGCAAGCGCGGCCGCGACATATCCACGCCTAAGAAGATTGCCATCGGCATGGGGCTGGCCGGCATCGCCTACCTCTTCCTTGCCGTTTATTGCGCCATCCAGGGCTATCCCTCGGGCGACGTCTTCCGCGAAATGGCTCCCGCCGCCAAGGAGGGCCTCAAGGCCGGTCCGTGGGTGCTGATAGCACTGTACTTCTTCCTGACAGTGGCCGAGCTGTTTATTTCGCCGCTGGGTCTGAGCTTCGTGTCTAAGGTGGCGCCCAAACACCTGCAGGGCCTGTGCCAGGGCCTGTGGCTCGGCGCTACCGCCGTCGGCAACCTGCTGCTGTGGATCGGCCCGCTGATGTACAACAAATGGCCCATCTCCTACGCATGGGGAGTATTCCTGGCCGTATGCCTTCTGTCCATGACGGTGATGTTCGCCATGGTCAAGTGGCTTGAGCGGGTCACCGCCGAATAAACATCTTCCACTGAAGACATCATAATTCAGGCGCCGCAGCCGTCACCCCCACTGTCATGGTGACGGCCGCGGCGTCCGTTTTATTTGTAATTCAGAACCCGCACATTCCCGTGTGACATCCCGACAAACGTCCGCACCAGGGTTACGACATGCCCCGTATTGGCGCAAAATGTCCCTCCGCGTCAGGCATGTGGCGGAGTGTGGTGTCCGTGTCGGGGCTGATGAGTGTCCGTGGCAGAGCATGGTTTGTGGGTTGGATTGGGTCGGAGGCGTCGGGTGTATGACGTCCGGTGAATGTCAGGGTGAGGATGGATATCCGTCGATGTTTGTTATTTGTCGGATATGGCTGACTTTCGCCACGGTCTTGACGCTGACGCGCAAATCGCGCTGGATTGAGCGATATGTTTCGCCCTCGCGGAGACGTCGTGCGATTTCGTCCTCGCTCCGGAGCGGCGGATGTCGTCGGCGTCGGGTTCGTCGAGGTTGTCGTCCGGATGCGGGCGCAAAATTTTGCGCCCCCGCAGCCGACCGGTGAATCCGGAACCTTCTTGTGAAACTTCAATTTGTGATTGGCCGTTTTTTTGTGTACCTTTGCGAGTTACTAATCCGATAACACTTACCAATCATGTCCGCAATACGAATAGCGGGCGTAATGCGCGCAGGCGCATATTCGCCCAACCATATCGGCAACGACGCTGCCATTTTCAACCTTGCCGCCGAGGAATTGCGCAAGCGCGGCTGCGAGGTAAACACCTACACCGAGGAACAGTTCATAGCCGGAGCCGTCACCGAGGACATAATAGTGAACATGTGCCGCGAAAAACGCTCGATAGCCCTGTTGCAGGAGCGCGAAGACAGCGGCGCGCTGGTAGTAAACTCCGGCTACGGTATCGAAAACTGTACCCGCGAGCGCATGACGCGCATCCTGCTGGGTTCGGGCATACCGTACCCCGAGTCGCTGATGGTGAACACCGACGAGGCAGTAGTCGATCTGATGACGGAACGCGGCTTTGACCGCTGCTGGATCAAACGCGGCGATTTCCATGCCATGCACAAGGAGGACGTCAGCTTCGTGCGCCATCCGCAGGAGGCCCAGGAGGTGCTGCAGGAGTATTTTCTGCGCGGCATCCCCCGCGCCGTAAGCAACCGGCACCTCGAGGGCGACCTCATCAAGTTTTACGGCGTGCGCGACGTGGCCAACAGCGACCCCGACAAGGACTTCTTCTACTGGTTCTATCCGCTTGAGGCCGGACACTCCAAGTACGGCGCCGAGGCTATAAACGGCCCGGCGCAGGGGCTGAAGTTCGACGAGAACGAACTGCGGCGCATCTGCCGCGAGGCCGCCGACGTGCTCGACGTGGTGGTGTATGGCGGCGACTGCATAATCGACCGCGACGGCTCGATGCGCATAATCGACTTTAACGACTGGCCCAGCTTCGCTCCCTGCCGCCAGGAAGCCGGCCCCCACATTGCCCGCGCCATCATGTCGCTCATCAAGGAGCGCCGCCACTGATTTCCGAATCCGACAGAACAGAATATGACTAATTCCAATGATACAGCGGTGCGGCGTCGGCAGGTTCCGCCCATGACCCGCGAGGCCTACCGCGCCACCCTTAAAAGCTCGGATACCGAAGAGCATATCGACCTGGCATTCTACCGTCCCATCGGCTATGTGTGGGCGTGTCTGGCAGCCCGCATGGGCGTAACGCCGAACGTCATCACCATAGCATCGATTTTTCTGGGTATAGGCGCCGGTGTGGCATTTTACTTCAACAGCCTGTGGATAAACGTGCTGGGCATGCTGCTGCTGATATGGGCCAACTCGTTTGACTCGGCCGACGGCCAGCTGGCGCGCATGACACACCAGTACTCGCGCCTGGGACGCATACTCGACGGCATGGCCGGCGACGTGTGGTTCGCCACAATATATGTAGCCATCTGCCTGCGCGAGAACATGACCTCGGCCTTCTTCTCCGACCATCCCTGGCTGATATGGACGGTGGCCGTGGTAACCGGACTCTGCCATGCCAAACAGGCGGCTATGGCCGACTACTACCGCCAGTTCCACCTGTATTTCCTGAAAGGCGAGGACGGGTCGGAACTTGAAAACTCGTCAAGCCTCCGTGCCAAACTCGCGACACTGTCGTGGGGCCGTGACTTCTGGCCGAAACTGACCCTGACCGTCTATACCGCCTATACCGAAAACCAGGAGTCGTGGACACCCTCGATGCAGCGTCTGCGAAGCGCCATAGCGCGGAAATGGCCCGACGGGCACCTGCCGCAGGCATTCCGCGACGACTTCCGCCACGCCTCACTGCCGCTGATGAAGTACACCAACATACTCAGCTTCAACTGGCGCTGCATAGCACTCTTCGTGGCACTCTTCGCCATGATGCCCTGGCTGTACTTCGCCTTCGAGCTTGTCGTGCTCAATATACTGCTTATATACATGGTGGTGCGCCACGAGCGCATCTGCCGCAAATTCACAAAGGAAATAGAGGATGGAAAATACAACTGAGCGCAGTGTCGCCGCCACCACCGTCCCCGACGGAGTGAAGGGTATCATTTTTGACTACGGCGGCACCCTGGACACCCGAGGTGACCACTGGAGCCACATATTGCTGCAGGGCTGGCGCCACGCCGGCATCGAGGTCGCCGTCCCCACCTTCCGCCACTGCTATGTACATGCCGAGCGCGAACTGGCACGCGTATACCACATACAGCCCTGCGACGATTTCTACACCTTGTTATATAAGAAGGCCGTCATCGAACTGGACGAACTGTCGCGCATCTGTCCCGACAGCATGCCCGCCGACTCCGAAGCGGCGGCCCGCGCCATAGCCGCATACTGCGACAACTATGCCCGCACCTGCGTAAACGAAGCCCGTCCCGTCCTTGAGGCGCTGAGCGAACGCTATCCCATGATGCTGGTCAGCAACTTCTACGGCAACGTCGACTCCGTGCTCCGCGCCTACGACCTGCGCCGCTATTTCCGCGGTGTAATCGAAAGCGCCGTCGTGGGCGTCCGAAAGCCTAATCCCGCCATCTTCCGCCTTGGCGTCGTGGCTCTCGGCCTCGAGCCCGCCCAAGTCCTTGTTGTCGGCGACTCGCTGCGCAAGGACATCCTTCCGGCGCGCTCGATAGGGTGCCATTCGGCCTGGATAAAAGGCCGCGGATGGACTCCCGACGAAGACGCCGCCACCGACCCGGCCCTGATAGCCTCCCTGAACGACCTGTTATAAGAGCCAGCCGCGCCCGCACGGGCGTAACGTACCTGCTATAGCGATGACACCATATCAATTATGGTGCGTCGCTTTTTTTTATATTTGATGTTTTTTACCAAAAAAAAGATGAAAAACGTTTGCATTTTGGCAAATAATTGTAAATTTGCGTATAAAACCGTGTATGAACTCAGAGTTTTACACATGGCGTACGGACGCCGGCGAGCCTCGGGGCTTTAGGTGTCTGCCGATTTGTTTCCGACTAACCAGCATTATTCGTTTTATACTAATTTCCCGTCTATGAGAAAGCTATTGATGTTTCTGACTGCCATGCTGATGTGCGCCATCAACATGACGGCTCAGCTGACGAGTGTCTCCGGAACGGTGTTGTCGGCCGAAGACGACGAACCATTATCGGAGCCTCAGTGCGCGTAAAAGGGCACACCCACGGTGCCGTCACGGATGCCGACGGCCACTTTGTGCTCAAGGGACTGACAGCCGCTGACAAAGAAATCGAGATTTCGTTTGTCGGATGCCAGACCCAGTATCTTCCTGTCGCCGACAATATGGTTGTGCGGCTGGTTCCTAAAGCCGAGTCGATGGACGAGGTGATAGTCGTGGCCTTCGGCAAACAGAAGCGCGAGTCGTTTACCGGTTCGGCATCGGTAGTCGGTGCCGCTCAAATCGAAAAACAGCAGGTCAACACCCCGCTGGATGTGCTCAAGGGCCATGTGACGGGCGTGCAGATGACCGACGGCACAGGTGTCCTGGGCGAGCCCTCGATGCTGGTTCGAGGCATAAGCTCGATCAATGCGGGCACGTCGCCCCTGATTGTGGTGGACGGTCTGCCTTACAACGGTTATTACAACGATATCAACACCGCCGACGTGGCCAACATCACCGTACTCAAGGATGCCGCCTCATGCGCTCTTTACGGTGCCCGCGGCGCCAACGGCGTGATACTGATCACCACAAAGCAGGCCGAGCGCGGCAACACGCGTGTAACATTCGACGCCAAATGGGGTCAGAACAGCGACGGCCGGGTACGTTACAATACCATCGACGACCCGGGCCAGTACTACGAGGCCGCCTATCTCGGTTATTATAACTATTATCTGAACCGTATGGGCCAGACAAAGTCGGGCGCCCATGTCAGCGCCAACAATATGCTGGGACGCCCCTATACCGAGGGCGGTCTGGGCTATATGGTCTACACCGTGCCCGCGGGCCAGTTCCTCATCGGCGAAAACGGCCGTCTCAATCCGCAGGCGACACTCGGAAACCGAATTGCCCATAACGGAAACTTCTATACACTTGTCCCCGACAACTGGCGCGAGGTAGGTACCCGCAACGGGCTGCGTCAGGAGTACAATGTAAGCCTGTCGGGCGGCAACGAAAAGTTCCGCTTCCTGGCAAGCCTGGGCTATCTTGACAACGAGGGCATATCGTACGGCTCGGATATGTCGCGGTACTCGGCACGCCTTAAGACCGAATACCAGGCCTATTCATGGCTGCGCATCGGCGCCAACGCCGGCTACAATCATCAGAAAAGCAACAATCAGGGCGGCGTTTTCGGCATCGTCTACCAGATGGCTCCGATTTATCCCGCCTACATGCGCGACGGCGACGGCAATATAATCAAGGACATCCACGGCAAGCGTTTTGACTACGGCAACGGCGATGACATGGGTGTCATACGTCCGCAGGACATGAACGGAAACACACTGCAGGATGACCGTCTGAACATAAGCGGCAATGTGTCGCACTCGTTCAATATCTCGGGATATGCCACCGCCGACTTCCTCAAGTACTTCTCGCTTACTGTCAACGGCAATGTCTACCTCACCGAAAACCGCATGAAGGACGGCATCAATCCCTATTACGGCTATGACAAGGAGAGGGGCGGCTTCGTGTCCACGTCCATGTACAAAACCGCCGACACCAACTGGCAGCAGCTGCTGAACTACAACCAGACCATAGGACACCACAACATCAGCGCCATGCTGGGCCACGAGTATTCGCGCACCAGCCAGGACCACGTCTACGCCGACCGCACCAATGTGGCCATGTTCGGCGAAAACACCGAGCTCAACGGCGCCATCGTCAAGGGTGACAACGAGGGATATACGACCCTGTACAATGTGGAGGGCTTCTTCATGCGCGCCCAGTACGACTATGACAGCCGCTACTTCCTGTCGGCCTCGTACCGCCGCGACGGCTCGAGCCGCTTCGCACCGGGCCATC
>CAZETN010000074.1:0-6933 GCA_964514475.1 uncultured Bacteroides sp. | reverse complement strand
CATGCGCGACGAACTGCTGCATATCGCCGAAGCCGTGCGACGGCTCTTTGACAGACTGATGTCGCTGAGCGATAAGTACAAGGACGTCCTTATGCCCGGTTACACACATCTGCAGGTGGCGATGCCATCATCGTTCGGGCTATGGTTCGGCGCATATGCCGAATCGCTTGTCGATGACATGCAGATTCTTGTCGGGGCATATAATGTCGCCAATCAGAATCCACTTGGTTCAGCTGCCGGCTACGGCTCGTCGTTCCCTCTCGACCGCGAGATGACGACACGCCTCCTCGGGTTTGAGACCCCACATTATAACGTCGTCGCAGCCCAGATGTCGCGCGGAAAAACCGAACGTGCGACCTCGATGGCCATCGGCGCGGTAGCGTCGACACTGGGACACCTGGCCATGGACGTATGTATGTGGATGTGCCAGAACTTCGGTTTTGTATCGTTTCCCGACGAACTCACCACCGGGTCGTCAATCATGCCCCACAAAAAGAATCCCGACGTCTTCGAAATCATGCGAGGAAAATGCAACCGGCTGCAATCGGTGCAGAACGAGATAGCCCTGCTTACGGCCAATCTGCCTCTGGGATACAACCGCGACCTGCAGCTGCTCAAAGACATTATTTTTCCAGCCACAAGCGAACTCGTGAAGTGTCTTGACATGGCCGATTTCATGCTGCAGCACATACATGTGCGCACCGACATTGTAGAAGACCCCCGTTATGACTATCTGTTCACCGTGGAAGAGGTGAACCGCCGCGTGCTTGCCGGCGTTCCCTTCCGAGAGGCATACCGGCAGGTGGGTCTCGAGGTACAGAACGGCACCTACCGTCCCGTACGCGAAGTCCACCATACGCACATAGGGTCGATAAACAACCCGTGCAACGACAAAATAGCCCTCAAATTCAAAAAAATATACGACCGGCTCCCTCATTGACGCATCCCGTAAACAGGGAAAATAATCTTTTGCCCGGCTGCCGCCATAACCGGCGGCCGGATTTTTTATATTCCACTTTTTATTGTAATTTTGTATAGCGATAAATAATCACTTTAGAGACATGGAACTTGAAGGACTGCCGGCCGACCCGGCCATGCTGCTCAGCTACGTAAATATGAAACTCCGCGACGATTTTCCGTCAGTGCCGGGCGCCAAAACCGGTCTGGAGGAATTCTGTGCCTCGTCCGGCGTGGATATGGACGCGCTCAAGCTGAAACTCGCACAGGCGGGATTTGAATATTCACCCGAGCAGAACAAATTCTGGTAACTACTGAATACTGCCGATGAGTGGCGATTATCTTAACGAACTGAACGAACAGCAGCGGGCGGCCGTAGAATTTCTGGGCTTACCCGAACTTGTCATAGCCGGAGCCGGCTCGGGCAAAACCCGCGTGCTTACCTATAAAATCATGCACCTGCTTGCCCGCGGTTACGAACCGTGGCGCATCCTCGCGCTGACTTTCACCAACAAGGCCGCCAACGAGATGAAGGAACGTATCGTGCGCCAGGCTGGCGCGCCGGCTGCCCCCACGACTACAATGGGGACCTTCCACAGCGTATTCGCACGGATACTCCGCGCCAACGCCTCACGCATCGGATACAGCCCCAATTATACCATCTACGACTCTTCCGACTCGCTTAACCTTATCAAGAGCATAATCCGCGACATGGACCTTGACGAGAAGGTATACAAGCCCTCTTCGATTCAGTCGCTGATTTCACGTAACAAGAATGCTCTGATATTGCCGCAGGACTATCTTGATGACAACGAGCGGCAGCGTTCGGACCGCGCCCATAAAATACCACTGGCAGGCCGTATCTACGCCGCATACTGTAATCGATGCCGTGTGGCCCAGGCCATGGATTTCGATGACCTGCTGATGAACACAAACCTGCTGCTGCGCGACAATCCCGATATACGGCGACATTATCAGGACT
Source organism: uncultured Bacteroides sp. (assembly GCA_964514475.1). GTDB lineage: Bacteria > Bacteroidota > Bacteroidia > Bacteroidales > Muribaculaceae > CAG-873. Next base: position 4,994 of record CAZETN010000074.1, on the reverse strand, counting down.
TCTACCGTTATATACTTGTCGACGAGTATCAGGACACCAACTTCGCCCAGCATGCCATTGTGCGCCAACTTACCCTCGATGGCAAAAACGTATGTGTGGTCGGAGACGACGCACAGAGCATATACTCGTTCCGCGGCGCCAACATCGCCAACATCCTGCACCTCAACAAGTCGTTCCCAGGCCTGCGCATCTTCAAACTCGAACGGAATTACCGGTCCAGCGAAAATATCGTCAACGCAGCCGACTCGCTGATACGCCACAACAAAGGGCAGCTCGAGAAAAAGGTATATTCGAAGAACGGCGCCGGACTGCCGGTCGAGGTTGTAAAAAGTTATTCGGACTACGAAGAGAGCTATCTCGTGGCCAGCCGTATCTGCCAGCTCAAACAGTCGGAAGGCGCGCCATACAACGAATTCGCCATACTGTACCGCACCAATGCCCAGAGCCGAGTGCTCGAAGAGTCGCTGCGGAAACGCAATATCCCGTACCGCATTTACGGCGGCAAGTCCTTCTACGAACGAAAGGAGGTCAAGGACGCGACGGGATACTTCCGCCTCGCTCTCAATCCCAACGACGACGAGGCGTTGCGCCGCGTAATCAACGTCCCCGGACGCGGTATCGGCGAGACTACCGTAAAAAAACTCACCAAGGCTGCTATTGACAACGGAAAAAGTCTGTGGCAGATACTTGACGACCCGGGTGCATATGAGGTAAACGTCAACAAAGGTACTTTGGCCAAACTCGCCGGTTTCAGATGTCTGATTGAAAAGTTCGCCAGCATGGCCGCCGAAGGGTCGGAAGCTGATGAAGTGGCCCGCATGATTATCAGTGACACCGGACTTATCTCGCAATACCTGAGCGACACGACTCCCGAAAATATCTCGCGCATGCAGAATATCGAGGAGCTGCTGAACAGCGCGGCCTCTTTTGTCGAGGAAGGACGCGAACAAGGCGACGACGACCTGTCGCTGGCAGCTTTCATGGCACAGGTGTCGTTGGCGACAGACATCGAAAAAACCGATAAAGACACACCCATGGACTGTGTGACGCTGATGACCATACACGCGGCCAAGGGTCTTGAATACGACAACGTCTTTGTCGTTGGCGTCGAGGAGGAACTCCTACCGTCATCGATGAGCAGCGACACCCTTCAGGGCATCGAGGAAGAAAGAAGGCTGCTATACGTCGCCATCACCCGCGCACGCAAGTTCTGCATGCTCAGTTACGCCGGTTCACGTTTCCGCAATGGCATGACAGCCATGACATCCCCGTCGCGCTTTTTGGGCGAACTCAACCGCAGCTTCCTGAAACTTGTCACAGGTACTACCATCGACCAGTTCCACAATCCGCTCGGAGACTCGTATGGAGCCGCAATATCATCGACACGATACGGCGTAAATTCATACGTATCAGTCGGCAACCGGCAGCACGGCTCGCAAAGCCGCTCTGTCGGCGGACGTTCAAAGCCCTCCTCACACAACCGGGCCGGGAGCTATCTTGAGACACATCTGACAAGCACACCTCCTAAATCGCCAGCACCTTCCGTGCCTATGACTTCCGGAAAAGAGGCCGAACTGCATACGGCAAGCGAGTTGCATACAGGCATGGCAATCGAACACAACCGTTTCGGCCGCGGCACTATAAACAACGTCGACGCCGACAATCCGCAGGGCGCGCGCATCTCAGTAATGTTCAACGCGGACAGCGTAGTGCGCACGCTAATTCTCAAATTCGCCAAATTCGCCATAATCGATTAAGAATACCACTATGAAAGTCAACGAGCTCCCCACCCCGTTCTATATCGTATACGAGGATAAGATAAGGGCCAACCTCGACCTTATCTCGGACGTCGCCAGACGCGCCGGCGTAAAAATAATCATGGCCTTCAAAGCCAACGCACTGTGGAAGACCTTCGGCATTCTGCGCGAGTACGGCTTTGAATGCACTGCCAGCTCGCTGAACGAGCTGCGCCTCGGCAACGAAGAACTGTGTCCCGGACGCGTGCACAGCTATTGTCCCGCATATACCGACGCCACTATCGACCGTTATCTCGAGGGGTCGTCACATCTCACTTTCAATTCGATTGGACAATGGCAGCGTTACGGCAAGCGTCTGACCGCCTACAACGCCGCAAGCGGCCGTCACGTTTCAGCCGGCCTGCGCGTCAATCCGCGTTGTTCGGTAATTGCCACCGACCTATACAACCCGGCGCTTCCGGGGTCGCGCTTCGGCGCCCAGGCCGACGAGATATCCGGCGGCCTTCCCGAGGGCATCGAGGGACTGCATTTTCACGCCTTGTGCGAAAGCACCAGCTACGACCTTGAAAAGGTACTTGCCGCTTTCGAAAAACAGTTCGGTCACCTGTTGCCTCAAGTCAAGTGGGTCAACTTCGGAGGCGGCCATATAATGACTCGCAGCGACTACAATACGGACCACCTTGTGAAGGTACTGACCGATTTCCGCAAGCGCTACCCGTGGCTTGAAGTCATACTCGAGCCCGGTTCGGCATTCATGTGGCGTACCGGCGACCTGGTTACCTCGGTTGTCGACATTGTCGAAAACGACGGGGTCACGACCGCAATCACGGACGTATCTTTCGCCTGTCACATGCCAGATACCCTGGAGATGCCTTATAAGCCGGCAATAACCGAGGCATTGGGAGACGATGCCGTTCCGGGAAAGCCTACGTACCGTCTCGGAGGCAACTCCTGTCTGAGCGGCGACTTTCACGGATTCTGGAGTTTCGACAAACCCCTGGCCGTAGGACAGCGGCTTACGCTTGAGGACATGAACCATTATACAACGGTAAAAACAAACATGTTCAACGGCATACAGCATCCCGACCTGGTTTTCTGCGACCGAAACGGAGAGTGCACATACCTGCGCCGCTTCGACTACGATGACTATAAAAACCGAATGGACTGATGGCAAAGATGTTTTCGGTGATAGTGCCGGTGTATAACCGCATCGACGAAGTCCGTGACCTGACCGACAGCCTGCTCGCCCAGTCATCACATAATTTCGAACTTATACTTGTCGAGGACGGTTCGACGGAACCGTGCCGCAATGTAGCCGAAGAAGCACTGGCGAAGGGCCTGGACGTAAAGTACTATTACAAAGACAACGAAGGGCGCTCGATTGCCCGCAATTACGGCATCGGGCGCAGTCAGGGCGAATGGCTCATCTTTTTTGACAGCGACTGCGTGATTCCGCCGACATACTTCGCGGAACTCGAACGTCTTGTCTCCCAGAATCCGTATGACTGTTACGGCGGACCCGACGCCGCTCACGACTCGTTCACCACCACGCAAAAAGCCATCAACTATACGATGACGTCGTTCCTGACCACTGGCGGCATCCGCGGCGGAAAGGTCAGCCTCGAAAAGTTTACCCCGCGTACCTTCAACATGGGCTTCCGACGCCGGGTCTACGACAAAGTCGGCGGCTTTCGCGAGATGTTCAGCGAAGATATCGACATGAGCACACGAATCCGTAACGCCGGTTTCAGCATAGGCCTATACCCCAGGCTCTCCGTATGGCACAAACGCCGTATAAGCTGGAAAAAGTTCTGGCGACAGGTACACGTGTTCGGCATGTCGCGTATAACCCTGAAACTGCTTTACCCAGGTTCGATGAAACCGGTACACTGGCTGCCGGCGATCGCTGTACTTGGCACCCTGTTCCTTATTGTGCTGTCCTTTGCGGTGTCACCATGGTTCATACTGCCACTGGGCCTGTATATACTGGCAATAGCACTTATGGCCTGGCGCAGCACACATAGCGCCAAAATCGCCATCAAGGCAATACCTGCCGCCGTAATCCAGCTCGGCGGCTACGGCACCGGATTCATGCAGGCGTATTTCACCAAAATCATACTTGGACGCGGGCGAGACATCTCACAGGAAGTCGAAATCAGACGCGGACAATAATCAGGTTCAGTAATGGCCAAATCATACCTTGCTACAAATACCTCATTCCGCGAGCTTGCCGAAGACCAGCGTCCCCGCGAAAAGGCCCTGAGCCAGGGCATAGCGGCACTGTCCGACGCTGAATTGCTGTCACTGCTGTTCGGCACCGGAACAGCCGGACGCTCGGTGCTGCAGATGGCCGACGAAATAATGACATCCAACGACGGCCACCTGTCACGACTGGCCGCCATGGACGCCTCACAACTGATGAAGACCTACAAGGGCATAGGCCAGGCGAAAGCCGTTCTGATTTTAGGGGCACTCGAACTTGGCAAACGTGCCGTACGTGATGCACTGAAGTGCCCGCAGGCCACCATCATGTCATCCCGGATGGCTTACGAACTTATGCGCGACCAGCTCGAACACCTTGATCACGAGGAGTTCCATGTCGTATTCCTCAACAACGCGGCTGTCGAAATCGGGCGCGAGCTTATCGGCGTAGGCGGCCAGTCGGCAACTGCCGTCGACGTAAAGGTTATAGCCCGCAAAGCTCTCGAACGCAAGGCGACTCGGGTGCTGCTATATCACAATCATCCCAGCGGAACGTTACGTCCAAGCATTCAGGACGACTCGCTGACAAGCAAAATAAAACGCGGACTCGAATTACTCGACCTCCGCGTCGACGACCATATCATAATCACAAACCGGGGATACTACTCGTACAACGACGAGGGTCGCCTCAACAGATAGACACACATGATTACTTTTTCGACGGCGCTGGTACTTCTGATTGCCGGCTATTTCGTTTACGGCACGCTGATGTCGCGAATTTTCGGGCAGGATAAGTCGCGTCCCACCCCCGTTCAGACAATGGCAGACGGAGTCGACTACATACGTATGAAACCGTGGCGCATTTTTCTGATACAGTTCCTGAATATAGCCGGACTCGGACCGATTTTCGTCGCCATCATGGGCATTATGTTCGGGCCCTCGGCTTTTCTGTGGGTAGTGCTCGGAACAATCTTCGGAGGTGCCGTTTACGACTATATGTCCGTTATGATGTCGCTGCGTGAGGGGGGCGCGTCC
>CAZETN010000073.1:0-6998 GCA_964514475.1 uncultured Bacteroides sp. | reverse complement strand
CTGACATAAGGCAGTCCGTCACAATGCCATTGGTCTTCGAAGGCTGGATCACCAACGAAAAAACTCCAGTAATAATGATTACCCGCGCCATCAACCTCACAGCCGACTCGCCTTCAATCGACAACTCGGTAGAGAAATGGTGCCGTGTATCGATATTCGACAAAGGAAGGCAGTATGTTATCGCCGGAAAAATAAACGACGCGTATACACCGTCGTTCATATACACGGACACCCGCCTCAAAGGGCGCCCGGGCCACACTTACCGGCTGTTGATTGAAACCGGCGACGAAACATACAGTGCCGAACAGACATTGCTTCCTTCGCCTCAGATCGACCGCATCGAAATCCGTAAGGCGATGGATTGCGACACCCTCTATGCTCTTCAATTGTTTCTGAAGGACCTTCCCGATGGAGGGCACTACCGCATCTTTACCCGCACGTACGGACAGGAGAAACGTTTCTTCAGTTCATTTCTCGGCTCCGGAGACAACGACCTGTACAACCATGAGACCGGGATAAGCATCACCCGCGGTATACATTCGGGATTTTCAGATGACCGTTTCGACCATTACTTTCACAGCGGCGAGACGGTTATGGTGCAGGTGTGCAGTGCCGATGAAAGCATGCACACCTTCTGGCAGGCATATGACCGCAATGTATCGCTGTCCCAGAACCTGTTCTTCACCTTCGCCGAGAACTGTCCCGGCAACATTCAGGACGCCCTTGGCTACTGGGCTGCCTACGGTACCTCCACAGGCGCCGTACGCATACCATGACCGACAGGTAAAGTTTTCAAATATCAGTTTTAATTACTCTTCGAAGCGTACCGCGCCCTGACGTAAAATCCGGGGATCGGCAGAGTCAGTAAGGTCAACGACGGTACCTCCTTCGGTACCGCACTCACCTCCGTCTATGGCAAGGACAGCGGCGTTCTCGTAATGCAATGCCACGGACTCGGCGTAGCGCAGGTCGTCAGGGTCATCGGTTACGGCTGAAGTGGTGAGGACGGGATGTCCGAGGGTGGCGGCAAGGGCACGCGGTATATCATTGTCGGGGATGCGTATGCCGACGGTCTTGCGGCCTTTGAAAATTTTGGGCAACGTTGTTGCCGCGGGCAGGATGAAAGTTATGGCTCCCGGGACATTATGCCGGATTGTGCGGAAGGCCTTGTTATCGATGCGGGCGTATTCGGCAGCCATGGATATATCGCTGCATATCACCGACAGTTGGTTTTTGTCGGGATTAATAGCCTTGAGACGGCACAGTCGCTCGATGGCGCGCTGGTTAAGGGCATCGCAGCCCAGCGCGTACACCGAGTCGGTGGGATAGATAATGATATCGCCCTGCCGCAGGGCTTCGACGGCGCGGTCGATGCCTCGGCCGGCGGCTTGTCCGGGGTAAACTTTCAGAACTTCCATTTTTCCGTTATAGGCGTGCGGTTATCATTCGGGTTTCGATGTCGCGTGCGCCGGCATATGTTTCAAGCAGACGTGTGGCCAAAGCCACGATATCGCCGGCGGCCATCTCCTCGCCGTACATATTAACAATCATAAGCAGCCTTGAGGTCGATGGCGTAAGTTTTGTGCGCTCGTTATCGGACGTCGGGGTGCCGATGCCGCCGGTACTGTCTCGCCAGACCGGCATGCCGGCGATATTGAGCAGGCCACGTCCGATGCCCTCGTAAGGTTCCCCCTCGCGACCAATGCCAAGAGTAACCGTATCGCCGTCAATCGCGTCGGCATTGAAGCCACCGATGCTGTGTCCGCAAGCCACCGACAGCAGGTTTATCAAATCGACTACTGCGGTAGTGCGGTACAGTTCGAGGCCCTTCACCATCCGGCGCATCAGTGCCTCTGTGCTGGGACGATAGCGGTTGGGCTCCTTGCCACAGGCTTTGTATGCGGCTCGAGTGGCGGCGATGCCCGGGCGCTTGTTGACCATATCCATCGCGTATGAACCGCGCACCCGGGCGGCTACAGTCTCAAGTTCGTTCCACAGCGCGTCCGGGGTGTCGGGATTGACGACGGAGGCCTCGATTTGCAATACCTGCAGCCCCGGGGCCTTGAGTTTTATCTCATCAGATATGATTAGCGTTTTCATAAGTGAGTTTCAGAATTCGTGTAAGCCGATATCTTCAGCTTTCATAATTGAATTTACCGGTACTGTTCGGCCAATTCGCGGACATGGTTCAGAATGTCGATGTCGTCCTGGGTCAGGTCGATACCGCGACGAGCCATGACGCGGCGCGCTGTATCGAAGAATTTGGCCATGGGCACTTCGGTGAAGCCGGCTGTAGAACCTTCGAGGAACGATGCCAGGAAAGGTCGCGGAAAACCGCTGCCGTGGATATTGACGCCGACTCCGAGTGTTGTGGCGGTGTTGAGCATGGCGTTGACTCCTACCTTGGAGTGGTCCCCCATAATCAGGCCGCAGAACTGCAGCCCGGTACGCAGAAAGCGGTGTGCCGGATAATTCCAGAGCTTGATTTCGGTATAGTCGTTTTTGAGGTTCGAAGCCACACAGCCTCCACCGAGATTACACCACTCGCCTATGACGGCATTGCCCAAGAAGCCGTCGTGTGCCTTGTTCGAGTAACCGATGAACACCGAGTTCTCCACTTCGCCACCTACCTTGCACCAAGGTCCTATGGTGGTGTCCTCGTAAATCTTGGCACCCATTTTTATCTTCGAACCGTGGCACAGGGCTATGGGACCACGCAGGCAGGCTCCCTCCATTACCTCGGCACCGGCACCGATATATACGGGACCGGTACGTACATTGATGACACAGCCCTCGACGTCACCGGCATCAGGATGTATGTACAGCTGCGACGGGTCGCCGATGATGGTCACTGTATCTGAGGGCGTGCGGAAGGGCTTGTCCGCGGTCATCGCCTTGAAGTCGGCGCGCAATACCTCGCCGTTTTTCAGAAATATGTCATATACTTTGTCGATTGCCGTTATATCGCCCGTGTACGGCACGCTTTCGCCGATCGGCCCCGAGCGGTACGCCACCAGCCGGTCTCCGGCCAATAGCCGCTGACCGGGCTCCAGTGCCGCTACTGCAGCTGCCAAAGCCTCGTCAGGGAGTACATTTGAGGCTACATAAAATCCGTCGTCGCCCTGATAGACCGGAAACTTGGCACTCAGATAGCAGTCGGTGCTGAAAAACACATCGGCCTGCATGAAGCGCTGCCACTTTCGGGCAATCGTATCGATGCCGACCCGCAGACACCCCACGGGACGTGTATAGGTAAGCGGCAGCAGATTGCCGCGCGCCTCCTCGGTATCAAACAATATAATATCCATTCAATCACATTTAAGTAAACCGAAGAAATTAGCTTTTAGGAATTCTGAAAGTTTTATGAAATGAATTCTGGGCTTTCGCGAAAAAATCCATCATGCTAAACCACTGAATGAAAATTCAAAAAAAGGCTCATAATACTTCAAAATTACCGAAGTATCCGCGCTTACCGTGTTAAACCTGATTTTTGAAGCTTACTTATTTGCTGCAAAATTACTACTTTTGTGGCAAATAACGGATATAAAAATAATGAAATTCAACAAGACAGAAATTGACGGGCTGTGGGTAATCGAGCCGCAGCGGTTCGGCGACCGTCGCGGGTATTTCTGCGAGGTGTTCAGACTTGACAAGTTCCGCGAGGCCACCGGGGTCGACGTGCGTTTCATACAGGACAACGAGTCGGTGTCGACCCGCGGTGTTCTGCGCGGACTGCACATGCAACGGGGCGACTTCGGCCAGGCCAAACTTGTGCGCGTATCGCAGGGCCGCGTTTTTGATGTAGCCGTAGACCTGCGCGCCGGCTCGCCTACACGCGGACGCTGGTTCGGAACCGAACTCAGCGCCGATAACGGGCGCCAGTTGTTTATACCGCGCGGCTTCGCGCACGGCTTCATGGTGCTGAGCGATATGGCCCAGTTTCAGTATAAGGTAGACAATGTATATGCTCCGCAAAGCGAGCTGTCGCTGCGTTACGACGATCCGACGGTTGCTGTCGCGTGGCCTGATCCCGACTGCCCGCTAAATCTGTCTCCGAAGGACGAGGCGGGGCTGTCCCTGGCGGCCGTAATAGAAATTCTCGACCGATGACGCGCGTAATCGCAGACCTGGTAAGGCGGTGGTGGCCGGTCGCGCTGCCCGGAGCACTGACCTTTGTCCTGGCACTGATTTCGGTGTGGTACCGCGACGCCATCAGCTACCGTTTTTTCTTTGGCCCGGACCCTGACGCCGTGACATACCGTTTCGTGACTTCAATGTCCGATGTATGGCACTCGCAGATAAACCATTATTTCACCGCCAACGGCCGTTTCGTGTGCCATTACATAGTGCAGGTGTGCTGCCAGCTTGTGCCGCGATGGCTGTGGTCGCTCGCCGACGCCGCTGTTTTTGCCTTGCTGCCCTGCCTGCTGCTTCGGCTGGCGCGTCCGCAACGCAACCGGATGGCCGCACTGTCCGTAACGGTTGCCATAACCTGGCTGCTGACTCTGTGGCTACCTTTCAATCCGTCGTATCACGTCAACTACATCTGGGGCGCCGCCATCAACGCCACCCTGCTGATTATCTGGCTATCGCGCAGACACATCCCGGCAGTGGCGCTGGCCGGAGTATTCGTGTTTGCCTTTGTCGCAGGCGAGTGGAACGAAAGTTTTTCAATTCCCGTGTCGCTTGGATTGCTCGTCTATGCGTTACGACACCGTTTCAGGGTCACACCGACGCAATGGGCAGCCGGAACCGCATATGCGGCCGGAACACTGACAGTGGCCCTCGCGCCGGGCAACTTTCTGCGGCTCGCAAGCACACAGCACGACGCGCCTGCCCTCACCGGAATTATCGAGTCGGGACTGCCGGTACTGCTTGTTCCTGCAATCTGCGGCCTGATATATCTGCTTGCGCGCCTATGCGGCCTGCGTCCGTCGCAGGTCTTTGACAGACGCAGGCGCTTCTTGCTGCTTGTAGCCGTATGCAGTTACGTTTTTTGTGCGGCAATGGGTTTTCCGTCCGGTGTCAGGACATCAACCTGCGGAGCCTGCGCCCTTGCCGCGCTGACAGCCGCCATTGTATCCGAAAGCGGCAGACTGCGCACCGCACTCACCGCCCTGATGTGGTTGATTTTCGCGGCAGTCACATGGAGCGACATACGCGAGGTGAGAATACTTAATGCCAAGTATACCGCCATAGGCGAGGGCTATCATGCATCGTCTGACGGAACAGTTGTGCTTCCGGACAGCCTTTTCGTGCCCGAAATGCGGGACGCCAGGCTGTACATCACCCCCTGGGTACAGATCGAACGCGCCTCGGACCCGACCAAACCCGAAATGCGTATCTGGCCCGCTACCCTCTCCACCGTCAACACCGATGCCGACACCAACCGCATTGTCCCGCTCGGGCCGCAGGCGTGGCTGCTGATACAGAGCCGCCGCCACCCGGCTGTCTTCACAGTACACAAGACTCTTCTGCCAGGCTTCCTTGACAAAGCGCTGCCTCCGCGAAGCCTTGACCTGTCTGCGCGGAGCGATATCTTCATCGACACCACGGCCAACCTCACCTTCGCCGCATACACCAACGAACGCCCGTATATACACGCCACAGTCACCCTAACCCCGCAGTAATCACACGGTTTGCCACTCAGCGATATTTTTCGTAACTTTGTGGTTTGTATTATGGACCAGTCACAACAATCACAGAATATACGAAACCGGAGCGATGTCAAGCGGTTGGCCGTCGTGGGTAGCACGGGGTCAATCGGCACGCAGACGCTCGATATCGTCGAACGCCACCCCGAAATGTACCGGGTGTCCGTACTCAGTGCCGGCAGCCGCGTGGCTCCGCTGGTACAGCAGGCGCTCAAGTTCAGGCCGGCTCTGGCAATCATCGCCGACGAAAGCAAATACAGCGAGCTGCGCGCAGCTCTCGAACCCGCCGGCATAGCCACTGCGGCAGGTGTGTCGGCGCTGACCGATGCCATGACACGCGATGACGTCGACATGGCCGTCACCGCCACAGTCGGATACTCAGGGCTCGAACCCACAATACGCGCCATCGGCGCCGGAAAAGATATCGCGCTGGCAAACAAGGAGACTCTCGTTGTGGCCGGCGAACTGATAAACCGGCTGTTAAAAACCTCGAAGTCAAAAATATATCCCGTCGACTCGGAACATTCGGCCGTGGCACAGTGCCTCGCCGGCGAAAGTCCCGACTCGGTACGCCGCCTTATCATCACCGCCTCCGGCGGTCCCTTCAGGCTATGGAGCGCCGACCGTCTGCCCCAGGCGACGGTCGCCGATGCCCTGCGGCACCCCAACTGGAGCATGGGCGACAAAATCACCGTCGATTCGGCCACCATGCTCAACAAGGCTTTCGAACTTATCGAGGCGCACTACCTTTTCGGTATCGAGCCACGCCGCATCCGCGCCGTAGTACACCCCCAGAGCATAGTGCATTCGATGGTCGAGTTCAAGGACGGCGCCATCAAGGCCCAGCTCGGTGTCCCCGACATGCGTCTGCCCATCGCCTATGCTCTGGGTTGCGGCGCCAGGCTCCCCGAGGCCGCGCCTCGCCTGCGTCTGTCGCAGATGGCCAGCCTCACCTTCGAGGATCCCGACCTCACAAAATTCCCCTGCCTCACCCTGGCGCATACGGCCATGGAACGGCGCGGAAATTCGGCATGCGTCATCAATGCCGCCAACGAGGTGGCAAATCTGGCCTTCCGCCAGAGACGGCTGCCATACACCGGCATATACCCGGTAATAGCCGCCACCCTCGAACGCGTGCCCTACATCGCCGAGCCAGTCTACGACGACTACGTTGCCTCCAACGCCGAAGCCCGCGCCATCGCGCAGCAACTGGTAACGGACTGACTATATTTGAATATCCAAACCCAAAAACATAATTTTACTCCATATGGAGGAGTTTCTGATTAAAGCGCTCCAGCTTATTCTGGCCCTTGCGCTGCTCGTTACAGTGCACGAGTTCGGCCA
>CAZETN010000072.1:0-7080 GCA_964514475.1 uncultured Bacteroides sp. | reverse complement strand
ACCGGCGGCCTCGGTCTTGGCTGAAACGGCGCCGTAGTTGACACACCCGTCGAGGACGGTGGCTTCGGTGGTGTATCCGATGATACCTGCGGCATCCGAAGCGGAGGTGGTTATGTCGCCATTGTTGGAGGCCCTGATTATGGTGATACCAGTGCAGTAGCCGACGATACCTGCCACGTAGTTGGCTTTGGAGCTGATGTTGCCGTTGTTGGCAAGATTTCGGGCGGTTACAGTTGCTGATGTCACTGTGCCCGCTATGCCGCCGGCTTTGCTCTGCGGGGTTTCGATGTCGGCATTGTTTGTCAGGTTTTCCATTACGGCGTTGCCGAGGATGGTACCGGCCATGCCGCCGATTATGCTTGAGGCGGAACTTACCGAGGCGTTGTTGACGCAATTGGAGAGGCGGCCTTCGAGGGTTGCCGCGCAGGCTCCGGTTGAACCGTTGCCGCTGATTGTGCTGCCGGCACCCATGACAAGTCCGAAGACTGCGCCGTTGGAGCCGATGGTTCCGAAAAGACCTGCCGGCGAATTGTCGCTTTTTATGGAAATATTGTCGATTGTATGGCCTGAGCCGGCTAAGGAACCCTGGAATTTTCCGTTCGCGCAGATTGGGGCGAAACCGGTTATTCCGCTCATGTCAAGGTCGGATGTGACGGTAAAGTGGCGCCCGTTGAAACTCAGGTTGCTGTTGCCTGTCACTTCGGAAAGTTTTTTCAGGTCGGCTGGAGTGTTGATTTGCCAGGGCGAGTCCTGAGTGCCTTCACCGTTGAAAAGGTCGGGCATCGCGCCTACAGGTATCCGGCGCGTATATCCGGCGTATTCCGCAGTAAGGGTAGCGGTGCTGTACTGCTGCACCGACGGACAGATCAGTTTGTCGCCGTCGATGGCAAATACGTCGCCGTCCACGCTCCATGTGAGGTCACGGTCGTGATACAGAGTGGCGGTTCCGCTGATTTCGTTGCGGTAGATGCCGTCGGGCAGCAGTACAGGCATGGAGCCTATAAGGGCCTCGGGGAGGGACTTGAAGATGTCAAGCATAGGATAGCGGCCCTGACTGAAATTCCACTTGGTTCCGAAACCTTCGAGCGATGAGCCTGTAAGGGCTGCTGTCGGAAGCATGGAGATACCCGGCTGAGGGTTGTCGTATACAGTAATCTGGGCATCGGTATATACGTTTGAGTATGTGCCACGGGAGTTGCCTACGGCACTGCCGATATTGTTGTATGAGCCGGCTGTGATTGGTGCGAGGGACAGCGATGATCTGATTTCGCAGCTTGCGTTGTCGCTTGCGGCGAGGCCTCCAATTGTGGACGAATTGGTGTCGCCGACAATGGCTCCGGTATTGAGGCAGTTTTCGATAGTGCCGTACATCGAGCCGCAGATACCGCCCAGTCCGGCGGCCTTGTCGTGTGTGGCGGTGATAACGCCGGCGTTCTGGCATTCCTCGACGGTGGTGCCGTCGTAGCCCGAGCATACAATGCCTGCGAGATTGCCGTTTTTCGCCGAGGACGAAATGGTGCCGGCATTGATGCAACGACGTATGGTGCCTCCGTACGAGAATGCGGCTATTCCGGCGGCATACCCGTCGGTGGTCGGGACATCGGCGTAGTTACGGCAGTCTTCGATAGTGCCGTAGAGAACCGCCGCTATAGGCGCGAAGTTGCGGTAGGCGACGAACCGACAGCTTTTGTCGATAACGAGGCCGCGTACTGTGCCCTTGGGTGCGATTGAGGTGAACAGGCCGATGTTCATCACGCTGTTGGTGCGTGAGTCGATGCTGAGGTTTTTTATGGAGTGACCGTTGGCCGCCAGGGTGCCGTTGAAGGTAGCGCCTGCGTTTCCGCTGAAGCCGAAGGGCATGAAGTCGGTTACACCTGCCATGTCGATGTCAGCGGTAAGGGTCAGGTATTCATCTGTGAAGTCAAGCAGCTGCGTGTTGATGGCCTCGGAAAGTTTTAGCATATCGTCGGGGCCGGAGATGAGGTAGGGGAATTCTGCGGTGCCTTCGCCCTGGAAAATACTTGGGTATACGCTGACAAGGGTGCGCTTCTGATAGTCGCCGAGATAGGAAGTCAGCACCAGATTCTGTTTGCTGGCAGTGCGTGTCACACTGACGGCATACCCGTTGAGCGAGCATGCGGTACCACCGGTCATGTCCCATTCCAGATCGGGCACGGCCTGAGACAGTGCGAAGGGGCTTTTGATGTGCAGATGATCTTCGCCTGAGGCCAGCAGAACCGGGGCGGCGTTGAGCAACGCGCCGTCGGAAGCTGCGGTCGATGCAAGTCGCGGATACAGGCCTGTGGCAAAGGTCCACTCTGCGCCGAAGTTCTGCAATGTAGTGCCGTCGGTTAGCGCTGCTGTTGTGAGCGCACGCTCTGATTTGGTGTATCCCGACATCTGCGAGTCGTACCAGCAATCGGTGATTTTAACCTGGTCGATGCCGGAACCGACAAGCTCGCATCCGTCTTTGCGGCTTATGGCCGAGAACATGATGCTGCCCGTGTTCAGGCATCTGTTCAGTTCAAGGCCCTTTTTGTTCGAGTCCGAAGCCAGTCCGATCAGGCCGCCCGATGCCTCGCCGCTGCCTACTATCGTTCCGGCGTTATAGCAGTCGCTGATTTTTCCGGCATTGAATGTGGCCACAAGACCGCCGGTATTACCCGACGAGGCTATGTAACCGCCGTTCCAGCATCGTTCGATATTGCCGACATTGAGTGTGGAGGTTATGCCGCCGCAGTTGTTCAGGGGGGCGGCCTGTATGGACCCAGTGAAATATGAGTCGGTGATGCTTGCCTGCTCGCCGCTGAGGGTAAGGGTTATTGATGCCACGCCGCCGATATGTGCCGATGAGCTTCCCTCGCCCTGCACCACGATTGTGGCGTTGCTGTGGCAATTGCTGATGGCCCCGTAGTTCTGTCCTACGATACCGCCTACCGAGCCGGTGGCCATCACCGAGCCGCTCAGATAGCAGTCTTCCACCTTGCCCTTGTTGACAAATCCCACGAGTCCGCCTTTGTAACCTCCGTTGGTCGAGTTGAAATCGATGTTGGTGGCTTTTACGCGGGCAATCTCGCCGTCAGATTTGGCTACAAGCGTGCCTCCGTTGCTGTTGGTGGAGGTAACCTTGATGTTATCGAGATTGAGGTCGGTTATCGAGCCGCCGGCATCGAGGTAGCAGAACACGCCGGCGTAATATGTGCCGGTAATGCTGATGCCGGACAGGGTGTGGCTGTTGCCGTTGAAGTTGCCGCCGAACTTCTTTGGGGTAACCTTGTCGGTGTAGCCTATCGGTGTGAACTCGTCGGCTGACGTGTAGGCTATATCGTTCTCCAGCCGGAAATATTTCCCGGCAAATGTGTTGCCGTTGATCACCGCTGTGCTTAGCTCGGACACATCGGTTTTTGTCCTGATCAGATAGGGCGATGCCTGCGAGCCGTCGCCGCCGCTGAAGTTCTGGGCCGAGGCGGAGGAAAGCACCGGGACCAGCGCCAGCAGACTGAGTAATTGTTTTCGCATAATTGTATGGATTAGGTTAGCTTGATTTATCTAATTGCGGTTTTTATTGCCTGCGTCGTGCCGCCACCGTTCACTCTTATCAGATACATGCCTTTGTCCAGACGGTCAAGCGGCACAACTTCCTCGTCGCCCATGGCGTGCGGTGCGGTGCGTATGCTTTTGACAAGAGTACCTGAAACTGTATATATGTCGATTGAGGTGGAAGCAATGTCGCGATAATAGAGGACCCTTAGCTCGCCGTCGATGATATTGGCGCTCCATGAGGTGTCGCCTACGGCCGCGTCGACGGTGCTGACGCCGGCGTAGTTGCGCAGTACGTAAACGAGTCCTGAATAGGCATCGATTTTTCCGCGCCCCCAGGTATTGCCGGCATCCGGGCCTGTGTATTCGTCGCGGCGACATGTTCTGTCGAGTACATCGCGTATCTGATCGGGTGTAAGTGTCGGTGCAGCCTGCAGCCACAGAGCTATCACTCCGGCCACATGGGGTGATGCCATGGACGTACCCTGATAGATTCCGTAGGGATACTTTTTGCCGTTCCATTCGGTGAAATATACTATGGCCGGGTCGTTGGGTGACGTTGAGTTGAACGCCGACGCGATAAGACTGCCGGGAGCCGCCACGTCAGGCTTCATGCGGCCGTCGGCCGAAGGACCGGAATTGGAGAAGGGAGATATGTCGCCGACCGTAAAGGTGGTATATTGAGGTGTGCCCTGCAGGGCAGGCATGAAGTTGCGTGAGTTGAACGAGGCGACGGTGATTATGCTTTTCCCGGTGCCACCGATTTCGCAGACACCGTGGGTAGCGTCGGGGTCGGCCATGTTATCGAGGTGCTTGCGGAAGCAGCAGTAGTTGTTGTTGCACCAGGCATGGAAAGTACTTCCGCTTTCACCACTGATACTTACAGCGAGAACCTTGTCGGGCTTGTAGTCCGAGATATTGAGTGTGATGTGTGCCATCGGCTTGCCGTTGAGTGGCGAAATCTGGGTGACAATCTTGAAGTAGCCCGAACTTTGGTCGAACGGTTTCTGCAGTGTAACGGTCTGGGTGGTTGTCTTGCTGCAGTCGAATGTGCGGCTTTTGTATACAGGCTGCATTGTAGCCTTGTCGATGGTGCAGACATTCACTTTCAGCGTCTTTCCGGGCTCGCCCCAAATCTGCAGTTCACCCGCTCCCGGATTGTTCTCCAGAAATGCAAGGCCGGCCAATACATTGGTTTCGGTGTCGCTGAAGGTCTTTGTCAGGTGCATGTCCACCATGCCGTCGTTGCCTGCGGCTCCTACCAGTATGCGTCCTTCGCCCGAGAGTTCGTCGCCGAGCACGTCGCGCAGCGAAGTGCCGTCGTGCGGACCCATCTGGGTACCCAGACTCATATTTATAACGGCAGGCATGTCAAGCGATTCGGCTGTATCGAACAGGTATTTTATGGCATCGGAGATTCCTTTGTCGACATCGGTGAAGTTCGAGAAAGCCAATGTGGCCTCGGACGCTATTCCGTGATATGGCGAGGTCAGGTCGCCACCGGCGGCGATATTCATTACGTGGCTTCCGTGCGAGTAGTATGCCAGGTCGGTCTTATAGGCCAGAATATCGTCTGGCGTACGAAGCTCGGCCCCGTAGTCGAAACCCTCGGGTGGGGTACCGGAAGTGGCATCGTGTACCCATACTCGTTTCAGGCGCAGCTCGCTGCGGTCGGCGGTGTAAAAAGCGGGGTGGGTAAAGTCGAGGCCTCCGTCAATGGCAGCGACCAGTACGCCTTTGCCTGTAAACGGCGTACTCATGCCTGCGATATCCGTGGCTTCTTCGATTTTAGTCACACCGGTGACAATTCGGGCCGTGTCGAGCAGCGCATGAGCCTCGGATGCCCCCTGGATGCAGCTTATCGCCTCTATGCCGGCCACGCTGTCAAGCAGACTGAGGGGGACACGGGCTGTCAGGACTGTATGGCCTACCGCATCGACCTTTACTCCTGCAGCGCGCAGCATATCGGGAATTCCGGCATCGGTATATCGGATGTACACCGGAAGATATGGCTCAGCTTTTCCGGCCGAAATTATCCGCTCTTTGGCCTCGAGGCGCCACATAAGCGCTTCGCTGGTCAGTTTTTCCAATCCGGCGGCGGCACCAAGAGCGGTTGAGACGCCTGCCAATATAAGTATCAGTTTTCTCATAATCTTGTATTATCGTTTTTTTGAGGTTGTTTGATGCGTTCCCCGGTTATAGTCGCATGTTTTTGGGGTGAACTCACCCGTTGAGAGGCTGACAGTATCGGTGCGGGCAAGATATTGACGGAAACTGCAGCGTGGAACCGTAAATAATGAAGAATAATGGTGAATGGGCGAGGCGGCACTTCATATTTTTGTATATAAGGGGTGATCGACTTCTTTGTGGCGTCGGCAGTATTGATTGAGTCCGGCGTCTCAGATAGCGGCGATAAATTGCCAGACCGACTTTTTGTACCCTGGATGCCGCAAAGATATATATTAAATTCGTAGATTGCGTTAATCTATTTTAATAAATGCCTCTTCGGCTGCGAAAAATTAATGAATTGCGGGGCATATTCCTTAGAACTTGTATTATCTGTCCGTACAGGGCGGTGGGTGAAAATATGTGCCCAATCCGGCAGTCTCGCCGTTTATTGTGGCTGAACCGGGGGGTGCTTCTTACGGTCGGGGGCCGCAGCAATTCTGGATGATGCCGCAGCCCCGCATAGGATGGTTTGCCTGAGGTTTGGGTGTCTTATGTCTGTGCCGGTATGGTCTCTGGCGGGCATTTTTGCCGGGGACGTGTCACCTTAACTTTCGTCGTATTACTGACAGGTATTGTGGCGTGATACCCAGGTACGAGGCCAGTATGCGCTGGGGCACTTTCTGAACAATCTCTTTGCGGTTTTTCAGCATGGCTTTATACCGTTCCATGGCGCTTCCGGTGTATATGACGCGCTTCTTCTCACTGAAATAGAGATCGCAAGCAGCCATTTCAAAGTTATACAGGGCGAAGGCGTGTGAGGTTCTCAGCAGATGGTCGTAGTCGTCTTTGCTGACAGTCATAAGCAGGCAGTCGCAGCAGGCCTCGATAGTGTCAATGCTCGGAACTCCGGCGTAATAGCAGTGGTGTACAAGGGTCTGGGTGCCGGCGGTGGCGAAACAGCTTGTTACCTCGTTTTGGCCGTTCCAGTGCCATTTGCGCATTACGCCGTCGATGAGCAGATAAAAGTTGGGATTGTAGTGCCCTTCGCGGACAAGCGCCTCGCCTCGCCTCAGCCGGATGAAACGGCTCTTGTCGATTAGTCTGTCTATCACATCGCTTCCGGGCGATGTGCTGTTGATGCACTCATCCTCAATCAGGCGGTGTATTTCGTTGCGGAGGTCGGCAGGTATCTGTTGCGGTATTGTTGTCATAGCTTGGAGATTTGAATTATGATTGCTGTCAGTGCGAAATCATGTTGCGTGATAAACTGTACCTGATATACCACAACACTTGCAAATTTAGGGGATAATTTTGGAATTAGGTATAGGCGGTTGATGCGCCCAAGCGAAAGATAATCGCTACTTTTGTAGC
>CAZETN010000071.1:0-7121 GCA_964514475.1 uncultured Bacteroides sp. | reverse complement strand
CAAATGTTAAAAACAAGGCGGCTAAACCGACATAAAAATGTCATGTGCTATGCTCCGGGCGATAATATGAATGCCTGTCAGCGTGACAGTTCGTACACCTGTACCTGCATCCTGGCCGGCAGGATACCGGTCTTCATTATCAGTTTCTGGCCTTCGACGCTGGTGACAAAGGTATAGAAACGGCCGACGGCGTTTACGGGCGAACCGGTGGTGATGATGTACATGGGGCGCGTAAGTGGGTACATGCCATTGTAGATGTACTGCTGGTATGGCTTATATGCACGGATGTCGTGTTTCGACATAACGGCAAGCACCTTTACTCCGGCGTTGTCGAGGCGCTCGTTTATATCGGCGCCGACTACTGCCGAATCGCTCTGCAGTTCAGCTACTTTCTTGGCCATGGCAAGGGTATCGAGGTTGAGGTCGCGTGTAAGCCAGCTGACACCGATTACACCCAGGGCGCTCTTGCGGGTTTCGACAGTGCGTATGACGCCTTCGACCGATCCGGCGGATGACACGTTGGAGCCGAATTTTGCACCGTCCGTAAGCAGCGAGTCGCGCATGTAAGTGGCCAGTCCGGAGCCGGGATTGTCAAATACCACATTGATGGGCTGGTCGGCTCCTTCGGGTCCGATCTCATTCCAGCGGGTAAGTTTGCCGCTCATGATTTCGGAAAGTTCGCCCAATGACAGCGAATTTACCTGATTTTCGGGGTTGACAATCAGAGCTACGGCATCCACGGCTATTTTCATCGAGCGCAGGTTGGGATATTTTTTGCGCAGTGCGATGCGTTCGTCCTTGGTGAGGTCGCGGCCGATAACCGCGGTACGGGTATTGCCCTTGAGCAGCGAGTCTACGGCAACGGCCTGCGGCACGTAGTTGCATAATATGAAATTGCGCGGATGTACATACTCGAAGACATCGATTTCCTGTTTCATTATGTTTTCGAAGCTCTCGTCGCAGACAATGGTGGCCGAAGAGACATCGGTGCGCTTTTTGTCATCGCATGACGACATGACGAGGGCCGCACCTGCAACAAGTGCGGCTCCCATGATCAGTTTAACAGCACGCATATGCAATTGATCAGTGGTTTTGGGGTAAATAGCGTTTTTATAGTCGCGAGTCTATACCGGCGTACATGCGGTAGCCACGCCAGATGCCATATATGATCAGAACTATGCCGACAACATATCGGGCGATGGTCCATGCCGCGCTGTCGGCCGGAGCACCGAAAAAATTTATAAGGCAGAGGATTCCCATGCCCACGTATACCAATACCATAAAAATACCGAAAGCTATACGCAAGGGGGCGGGATGGCGGCGGCGCTCGCCATCTTCGTCGTACTGCTCGGGGTGCATTTGCTCGCGGTAGCGGCGGAATTCCTCGCTCTCGTTTTCATGCTTGAAATCTTCAGCCATAATTGTATATGTTTTTTAGTTAGTTATTGACATTATGTGATTTATATTAATAACACATCTATATTTGCAAAGTTCGGTAAAAATACTAAACAAGAACATCCAGTATAGACTGCAGCCGCATTGTTACGAAAGCAAGCACACCGGCGGTTAATAGTATCCCGATACGCTGTAACATCGTATAATCGGAATCGTCGTCCACTGCGTGGCATCCAATCACAAACAAAACCACTAAGAAAATATAAGCAATAATTGTGATTATAATCCAGGCGGTATGGTGTCGTCTGGAAAATTCTGCATCCGGGATGTCACAGTAAATGACAATGTATTCATCTGAGGGCATTTCGAGCCTGGGCATTCCGCTTCGGCTATGGCCTTTGACGGAAACCGCCCAGTCTGAGCCGCCGGGGTTAATGCCCTTGTAGGCAAATACCACCATTGCCGCTTTATCCGAAATGTTGATTATCGAGTCATTTCGGAATATGATACTATTTTCTCTTTCGGGATTAACCTTGGCAAAACCGAGAAGTTCGGCATTCGGCATGGGCGACTCGTATCTGCGGGCATAATGCGTTGTGGTGTCAGTCACACTAATCCAGCAAAGTTTGGAGTTAGCGTAATAATCATTTTTGAAGAACCGCCGGTACCATGGAACGTCAATGGTATCCGAACCTTGTCGGTATCCGACAACGGCTATCGCCGATCCTGTTTTTCCGGGAGCCGCGAAAGTGAAGTTGGCAATCGGGCTGAAGTATGAACCGGTCTTTTCGAAACGGACATCTTCCAGGTTTTCGATAAGGACGAAACTTGATGCCGACGGCATTGTCGGTGTGGTTGGCAACGTGGTGGCCTTCGGTTGTGTGGGTTTGGCGATTTCCGAAGCTACATCGTCGGCCTCGATGCGCAGAGTGCTTCCGTGGGCTATATAGATGACCGTACGGTCTGTATATTTGCTATTGGCGAGACGGCGGCGGGCGCGGGCGCGCCAGCCGTCAAAATCTTCGCCGACGTAGGCCGGGACCTTTATGAAATTGATGTTGAGGCTGAACTCCAGAGGTTTCTCACTACCCTCGTAGGTGGCTCGGTTGGAGAGGTCGAAGACGCCGTCGTCGCTGACTTCGATTGTTGTGAATGGAAATGGAACCGATGTATGCGGATAAACGCGGGTGTCCTCGTAGCGCAGAGTACTTACACCGTCCGAGTAGCCGTGCGACCAACAGTTGTCGATGTAGTTGCTCAGAGTCGTGTCGCTGCGGAGTTCTCCGGTCAGCAGCATTTCTTTTACCGCATACTTGGTCTGGTTTGTAAAGCGGGGAAATATGCCGAGGCTGTTGGTCTGAATCATATCCTCGCCGGTGCATATCGTGTATGCCGAGTGTATGTCGGTGAGGCTTTGCTCGCCGTTGACATCGAGAGTCAGTGAACCGCCGTTCTCGCGCATCAGCTGTTTATATGCGAGCAGCAGGCCGGCGACAGCGACAATGAAACCGAGCGAGTTGATGCTGAAAATACGTTTAAGCCACTTCGTTAAACCGGTTTGGGCCATCTGATAAGCGTGTGATTGGGTTATTATTGGCAAAGATAACTAAAAAGGTTGGAAGTATTGCGGTTTCGATAAAAAAATCGTAACTTTGTATAATGGTTTGCGGCCTGTGCATACAGGCTGTATTTTATTATTTATCAGAAGGAATGTCTAAAATCGTAACTGCACAGAACAAGGATATAAATGCCGGCAGCATGCACGCCCCCGGAAACATCGTTGTCAAGGGCGCGCGCGTCAATAATCTCAAGAATGTCGACGTGGAGTTCCCGCGCAACCGTTTTACCGTGGTTACCGGCCTCAGCGGATCGGGCAAGTCGTCGCTCGCTTTCGATACGTTGTACGCCGAGGGACAGCGTCGTTATGTCGAGAGTCTGAGTGCTTATGCCCGTCAGTTTCTCGGACGCATGCACAAGCCAGAATGCGACTGTATAAAGGGGCTGCCGCCTGCAATTGCCATCGAGCAGAAAGTAAATACCCGCAATCCGCGCTCTACCGTAGGCACATCCACCGAAATATATGATTACATGCGCCTGCTCTTCGGCCGCGTGGGCCATACTTATTCGCCGGTGACAGGCCGTGAGGTGCGCAAGGAAGGTGTCTCCGATGTACTCGCCGCATGTGCCGCTTTGCCCGAGGGGACACGTATCGCTATCGCCGCACCGGTATCTATGCCTGACAAGCGCCGTTTCGTAACCCAGCTTGATGTTTATCTGAAGGCCGGTTACACACGCATGGTTAACGAGTGTGGCGAATTCGAGACGATCGAGGACCTGCTTGCCTCAGCCGATTCCGAAACCACCGATACCGGCGGCCGCATGCTGCTTGTCGACCGCACAGCTACTTCGGCTGATGCTGATGAGCTGAACCGTATAGCCGAGTCGGCCGAAACCGCCTTTTTCGAGGGGCACGACACGCTGGTGATGCTGATCTGGAGCAAACCGGGCGAGGCGCCCGAGCGACGTGAATATTCCACGCGGTTCGAGGCTGACGGCATACGCTTCATGGAACCTGCCGAGCAGATGTTCAATTTCAATAATCCCTATGGCGCCTGTCCTACCTGCGAGGGCTTCGGAAAAACAATGGGGATTGCTGAAAACCGTGTAATCCCAAATCCCGGACTGTCTGTCTACGACGATGCCGTGATGTGCTGGCGCGGTCCCAAGATGAGTGAGTATAAACGCGAGTTCATACATGCCGCTTCCAAAGTGGGCTTCCCCATACACCGACCTTATCACGACCTGACGCAGGAGGAGAAGGACATGTTGTGGCACGGCGTTCCGGGGTCGTCCGGCATAGACGGCTTCTTTGACTGGGTGCGTACGCAGCAGCATAAAATCCAGTATCGGGTCATGCTTGCCAACTACCGGGGCAAGACCACCTGTCCTACCTGTCATGGCAGCCGCTTGCGCAAGGAGGCCTCATACGTCAAGGTCGGCGGCAAGACCATCAGCGAACTTGTAACGATGCCTGTCAGCGAGCTGCTGCCCTGGTTCGCCAACCTGACTCTTGACGAGCATGACGCCCAAGTGGCGAAGCGGCTGTTGGTCGAAATCCGCAACCGCCTCACCTTTCTGGACAACGTTGGCCTGGGATATCTGACTCTCGACCGTCTGAGCAATTCTCTCAGCGGCGGCGAAAGCCAGCGCATCAACCTGGCCACTTCGCTTGGCAGCAGTCTGGTAGGCTCGCTCTACATTCTGGACGAGCCAAGCATCGGATTACACTCGCGTGACACCGAAAGACTGGTGGGCGTCCTCCGCAGCCTGCAGCGCATCGGAAATACTGTTGTCGTCGTAGAACACGATGAGGACATAATGCGCCACGCCGACTATATCGTAGACGTCGGACCCGATGCCGGCAGCCACGGCGGCCATATAGTGTATCAGGGTCCCTTCGACAGACTGCCCGAGGCACAGGAGAGCCATACAGCCGACTACCTTACCGGGCGCGCCTGTATCGAGGTGCCCGCGCACCGGCGCAAGTCATCGTCATATATCGAAATCAAAGGGGCACGAGAGCACAATCTCAAGGACCTCGACGTGCGCATTCCCCTGGGGGTCTTCAATGTGGTCACCGGTGTCAGCGGCTCAGGCAAGTCGACCCTTGTCCGTGACATCCTTTGGCGCGCGTTGGCCCGGCATTTCGGTCAGCCTGCCGATGCTCCGGGAAAATTCGACGGACTGAAGGGAGACATGTCATCGCTGCGAAATGTCGAGTTTGTCGACCAGAACCCCATCGGCAAGTCGTCGCGTTCGAATCCGGCCACTTATCTCAAGGCATATGACGAAATCCGTAAACTGTACGCCGACACGCAGTTGTCAAAACAGATGGGCTTTACCCCCGCACACTTCTCGTTCAATACTGACGGCGGCCGCTGCGAGGAATGCAAGGGCGAAGGCACCATAACCATCGAAATGCAGTTTATGAGCGATATCACTGTCGAGTGCGAGGCCTGTCACGGTCAGCGTTTCAAACCCGAGATACTTGAGGTGAAATACCGCGGCAAAAGCATTACCGAAATTCTGGATATGACAGTCGACGACGCGATAGAGTTCTTTTCGGCTGATACCGAAAACACCACGGCCCGACGTGTCGCCCAGCGCCTGCAGCCTTTGAGCGATGTAGGTCTCGGATATATTAAGTTGGGACAGTCGTCGTCAACCTTGTCGGGGGGCGAGAACCAGCGCGTAAAGCTGGCATATTTCCTCGGGGGCGCTCACAACGAGCCTACGATGTTCATTTTCGACGAACCTACCACCGGTCTGCACCTCCATGATATAAAGACGCTGCTCAAGTCGTTTGACCGGCTTATTTCCGAAGGCCATACCGTGCTTGTCATCGAGCACAACCTTGACGTCATAAAATGTGCCGACTATGTAATCGACATAGGTCCCGAGGGCGGCGACCGAGGCGGTAATCTTGTCTTTGCCGGTACACCCGAGGCCCTCGTCGCCTCGGACAAGGGCTACACTGCCCGTTATCTGGCCCCCAAGCTGAAAGGCTGAGGGCTGCATTCTGAAACCATAAAACAGCAATAAAGCCGACGGTGTGGTGACTGTCGGCTTTATTGTCAGGTGTCGTTATGGTGTCAGTGGCTTATTTCGCCACGAACTTTATTGCAGTCGCGGTTCCGTCGGCGCGGCGCTCGAGGCGTATGTATATGTTGCCTGCGTCGGTGCTCTTTACCTGACGTCCGTCAATAGTATACAGGGTGCTCGATACTACAGGACTGTCGGCGGTGATGGCGTCCACACCACCTTGCTTTATGTTGTGGCTGGCAGTGGCCGAGTAGCTTGTGTAGTCGCCGTCCTTATACACGGCACGCACTCCTACGGTGTCGGGGTTTTCAAGCATAAACACCAGAATGTATCCGTCGAGATTATAGATGAAGTCGCAGTTGTAGTTATACGGAACATCTGTCATCGTCTGTCCGTACAGCGAGCCGTCGAATTCATATACTTTGCCGTCAATCAAGACGTTATAGTACAGTTTGTTGCTGTCCAGCGTATTGCCTTCGCTGTCGGTGGCGTCAAGCATGAAGCATAGTGCCAGGATGCCTTCGGTCTCGTCGTATTCGGTGCCGTCCTCTCCGTCATCGATGATGGGGTCGGAGGGGATAATGTCACCTTCGATTTCCTGCAGGCTGAATTTGGCGTTCTTGAAGATACGGTTGTTGTTGAGGTCGGGGAATTCGTCGCCGATATTTACGAGCAGTGTCTGGTCGGCGGTATAGCCGGTGCCGTTGACGGACAGGGTGAAGGGGCTGACAAGAGCCTTCGTGTCCGCGCTGAGGCCGGTGACGTAGGTCAGGAAGTTTTCGTATACACCTGTGTAGGATGAATCGAATGTTACCTTGCCGTCGGCCAAGGTGCCCTTTATCCAGCTTGTGGAGATAAACTGATTGACGCCCTGAATCCATACGTCGTTTCCGTCTACGCCGATCTGCACTGTGCGCCGCTGCGGGTCATCGCTGCCGTCGGTGTACTCGAAAATGTAAGGCTTAGTCTGCAGCGAGGCGGGGGGAAGCGACAGCATGGGAGAAGTCAGACGGTACGAGATACCTTTTTCGCCGAAGCCGCGGAAAGAGCCGTCCGCAAAGCAGGCTCCTACGACACCGCTGTATGCGCCGAGGTCGCCGGCTATTTCAGGGATAATCTGCGTG